>NZ_RJKN01000007.1 GCF_003751265.1 Pseudokineococcus lusitanus | reverse complement strand
TGAGTTCTCAAGGAACGGACCTGCACCGCGGAACCCGGCCCCATGAGGCCGACCCTGTCCGGGAGGCAGTTCGTGCTCCGTACGTTACCCCAGCCTCGTGACTGCTTCTTCCGCAGTCCTTCTGGCCGGAGCCCCCGGGCACGAGCCATCCGCTCCGACGAAGGAGCCTCAGGTGGTCGAGCTCGGGAGTGGCACTCGATGGGGACCGACCACCTCGCGGTGTCCGTTCCTCCCTGTCGTGCGCCGAGGAAGGACAGTAGGTGACGGCCGCCCGGAGTGCAAACCCGGGGTCGGCGCCCCGCCCGTGCGGATCACGGGTGGTCCCGGCCCCTCCCCCCGCGGGGTCCGCCGTCGGGGTCGGACCTCAGCCGCCGCAGGGGCGCGCCGCGGCCGGCCGGGCCGTGGGGTCCCCCCACGACGGCCACTCCCGGGTGTCCTCCACGGGCGCCCACCGGCCGTCGACCGTCGTGTAGGCGACGGCCGGCCCCTCGGCGACGAGCCGGCGGAGGCCGTCGAGCAGCCGGTCCACGTCGGCGGCCCGGGAGCCGACCCCCACGCTGGCCCGCACCGCTCCTGCCGGGAGACCCAGACGGGCCAGCAGGGGGTGCGCGCAGAAACGGCCGTCCCGCACCCCCACCCCGTGCTCCGCCGAGAGGACGGCGGCGACGAGCCCCGGGGCGAGGCCCTCCACCGTGAAGGTGACGACGCCGATGGCGGAGGCCGCGCCGTCGAGCGTCCGCACGACCCGGACGCCCGGCACCTGCGCGAGGCCGTCGACGAGCCGCTCGCGCAGCGCCGCCTCGTGCGCCTCGAGCGCTCCCTCCCCGAGCGCCCCCAGCGCCTCGCAGGCCGCGGCCAGCGCGGCGACGCCCAGGACGTTCGGCGTCCCGCCCTCGTGGCGGGCGGGCGCCGCGGCCCAGCGCACGTCGTCGGAGCCGACCTCCTCGACGGCGCCGCCGCCCGCTAGGTGCGGCGTCCCGGCGTCCAGCCAGTCCCGGCGTCCCACGAGGGCGCCGGCCCCGAAGGGCGCGTAGAGCTTGTGGCCGGACACGGCCACCCAGTCGACGTCGTCGCCGGCCACGTCCACGGGCCGGTGCGGGGCCAGCTGGGCGGCGTCGACGACGAGTCGTGCGCCGGCGGCGTGGGCGAGGGCGGCCAGCCGCCCCAGCGGGAGCTCCTCGCCCGTGACGTTGCTCGCGCCCGTCACCGCGAGCAGCGACGTGGGCTCCGCCGCGAGCGCCCGCTCGAGCACCGCCACCGTGCCCTCGACGTCCGGCGCCGCCTCGACCACCCGCGCCGTCACCCCCCGGTGCGCCTGCGTCCGCCAGGGCAGGAGGTTGGCGTGGTGCTCGAGGTCGAGCGCCAGCACGGACCCGCCGTCGGGCACGCAGCCGGCGAGGACGGCCAGGGCGTCGGTGGTGTTGCGGGTCCAGACGACGACGTCGTCCTCCCGTGCGCCCAGGAAGCCGCCGACGGTGCCGCGGGCCCCCTCGAGGACGGCGGTGCTCACCTGCGAGGCGTAGCCCGCGCCCCGGTGGACGCTCGCGTAGAGCGGTAGCACCCGCTCCACGTGCTCGGCGACCCAGGCGAGGGCGGGGGCGCTGGCCGCGACGTCGAGGTTGACGTAGCGGGCCGTGCCGCCCGTCACGAGCGGCACCTCCTCGTCGCCGCCGACGACGGGCAGCAGCGGCTGCGAGCCCGGCGCCGTCGAGCGGGCGGCGGCGGACGCCCGGCGCCGGCGCACGGCCCGGGACGCCCGGGAGGCCGGGTCCGTCGGGCGGGGCACGAGCTGCAGGTGGGTGGCAGCGGTCACAGAGGTCTCCTCGGTCCACCGGACCCGGGGGTCCGCGCTTGCCGCGCCGGGGCCGGCGCGGCCTGGTCCTCACCCGGGGCACCCCACTCGCGGTGGAGGGTTGCCGGCCAGCGAGCCGGGGCTTCGCGCTGGCGCTCTTGACCTGGCGGGGACGGTAGGCGACACGGCGCCCGGCCGACCACCCCCGGTCGCCGACGTCTCAGGGTGCGGACGTCGGCGTCCGCGCCCCGGACTCAGCCGAGGGCACGCCCGAGGGCCAGCCCCGCCCCGGCGGCCGCGGTGCTCAGCCCCACGGTGACCGCGGCGGCGGCGAGGGCCGCCCGTGGTCGACGGGCCCCGGCCAGCCGCAGCACCTCGACGACCGCCGTCCCGAAGGTCGTGAGCCCCCCGCAGAAGCCGGTGGCGACGACGACCAGCAGGGCGGACCCGCCGGGTCCGGGCAGCAGCCCGGTGGCGAGGCCGATGACGAGGGAGCCGACGACGTTGACCACCCCCGTGCCGAGCGCGCGGCCGGTCCGGGCCCGGATCTCGCCGTCGACGACCACCCGCACGACGGCGCCCACGCCCCCGGCGAGGCAGACGAGCACCACGGCGCCGGCCGTGAGCCCGCTCACCGGCCGCCCCCGGCCGGGACGAGGCGCGTCGCGGCCGCGCCCCCGGCGGCGGCCAGGGCCAGCCCCCCGACGAGGGACACGAGCGCGTACCCGAGCGCCGTGGCCGTCTGCCCGCGCCCGAGGAGCGCCGCCGTCTCCAGCGCCAGCGCGCTCGTCGTCGTGAAGCCGCCGAGCAGGCCGGCGCCGACGACGACGCGCACGACCCGCCGGGCACCCTCGTCCGGGCCGCGGCGGAGCAGCCCGGCCAGGAGGGCGCCGAGGCAGGCCGACCCGACGAGGTTGACGAGGAGCGTGCCGAGCGGCCACCCCACGGGCGGGTGCGGCAGCGCCACGGCGGCCGCCAGGCGCAGGCCCGTGCCCGCCGCCCCCGCGACGAGGACGCCGAGCAGGACGGCCGGGCGCCGGTGGACGGGCGTCTCCCCGCCCACCGCCGTCGCCGCGGGACCGGGGCGGCCGGGGTCAGACGACGTCGAAGGTCCCGGTCATGTTCGGGTGCGGGTCGCAGACGTACTCGTACGTGCCCGGCTCGAGCGTCACCTCGAAGGTCGTGTCCTCGGTGCCGGTCACGTCGGTCGACTCGTCCACCCCGCCCGGACCCGTGAGGTGCCAGTTGTGGAGGTCCGTCTGGTCGCTGACCTCGATGACGTAGTCGCCGGCCGGCAGCTCGGTGACCTCCTCGCCGTCGGCGTCGACGAGGCCGATGACGAACGCGTCGGGGTCGTCGGGCTCCCCCAGCACGGCGGTGAGACGGGTCGCCGACCCCTCGGAGGCCCCCGACGTCGGCTCCGCCGTCCCGGGCTCGCCGCTCTGCGCCGGCGTCGACGGCGGCGCGGTCGTCACGGCCGTCCCGGCCTCGCCGGTCCCGGTGCCGTCGGAGCCGCAGGCCGCGAGGCCGCCGGCGAGGACGACGGCGGCGAGGACGCCGACCGTCCGGGCGCTGCGGGTGGGGCGCTGCTGCACGGTGACCTCCGGGGCGGGGTGGGAGAGGGACGCGCCGTGACGGTGCGTCGTCGTCCTCACCCTACGGACGGGGACGGGCGGCCGCCTCGGCGGCGGCGAGCGCGAGCAGCGTGCGGGCGGGCCCGGCCGGCGGCGTCGACCCGCCGGCCCAGACGGCCCGCAGCCGGCGACGGAGGTCCACGCCGCGCACCGGCACGGCGACGAGGCGCCCGAGGGCCAGGTCGTCGGCCACCGCGAGGCTGCTCAGCGCCCCCGGCGCCACGCCCGCGACGACGGAGGCCCGCACCGCCGCCGCGCTGGCCACAGCGAGCGCCGGCGGCGCCGGCACCACGCCCGGCACGGCCCCGGCGAGCGCCTCCTCGAGGGCCGAGCGCGTGCCGGAGCCCGCCTCGCGGGCCACGAGCGCCGTCGCGGCCAGCTCGGCGGCCGCGAGCGGGCCGCGGCGTCGGGCCCACGGGTGGTCGGGCGCCACGACGACGACCAGCTCGTCCGTGCCGACCACCGTCCCCGGCAGGCCCGCCGGCGCCCGCGGGCCCTCGACGAAGCCGAGCTCCACCTCCCCGGCGCGGACGAGGGCCTCGACGTCGTCGCTGTTGGCCGTCCGGAGCGACACCTCCGGCGGAGCGAGCCCCTCCGCCCGCGCCCGTCCCGCCAGCGCCGCCAGCCACCGCGGGACCAGGTGCTCGGCGACCGTGAGCGACGCCGCGAGGCGCAGGTGCGTCGCCGCGTCCGCCCGCAGCGCCGCGACGGCCGCGTCGAGCGACGTCGCGGCGGCCAGGACGGCGTCCGCCCAGTGCGCGAGGAGCTCGCCGGCCGGGGTGAGGTGCGAGCCCCGCGCGCCGCGGACGACCAGACGGACGCCCACCTGGGCCTCGACGGCGCGCAGCCGGGCGGAGGCGGCCTGCTGCGTCGTGCCGCAGGCGGCGCCGGCGGCGCCGAGGGAGCCCCTGTCGCGGACGGCCAGCAGGAGCTGCAGGGACCGGAGGTCCGGGACGCGCTCGCTCAGCACCACGCGGGCAGCGTGCCACGAGCCACAAGCGGACGCTGTGGGTCCACGTCGACGAGGGGCCTACCGGCCCCACCGCCGGCGGCGCACGCTCGAGCCATGCGTTCCTCCGGCTCCCGCCCGCCCGCCCCCGGCCGTGCCACGGGGACCGCGGCGAGCGCCGCCGCGGCCACCCGTGCGGGCACGGACGGGCGGCCGCGGGGCCGTGAGCTCGTCGCGCACGTGACGCCCAACTGGTTCGCGTCCGTCATGGGGACCGGCGTCGTCGCCGTCGCGGCGTCCTCGCTGCCCGTCCCCGCCGCCCTCGCCCCCGCGCTCGGCGTCGTCGCGCTCGGGGCGTGGGCGCTCGCCGCGATGCTGCTCGTCGTCCTGGCCGTCGCCACGGCGCTGCACTGGCGGCTGCACCGCGAGACGGCGCTGGCGCACGCCCGGCACCCCGTCATGGCCACCTTCTACGGCGCCCCGGCGATGGCGCTGCTGACGGTCGGCGCCGGTACCCACCTCGTGGGGCAGCAGGTCGTCGGCGCGGGACCCGCGCTCGTGGCCTTCGCGGTGCTGTGGTCGCTCGGCACGCTCCTCGGGGTCGCGACGGCGGTCGTCGTCCCCTTCCGCACCGCCGTCGGCGCGGGCCTCGCCCCGGGCGGCGGGGCGCTGCCCGCCTGGATGATGCCCGTCGTCCCCCCGATGGTCTCGGCGTCCACGGGCGCCCTGCTCGTGCCGCACCTGCCGGCGGGGCAGGCACGTCTCACGCTGCTGCTCGTGCTCGTGGCCCTCTTCGGCCTCTCCCTCGTCGCCGGGCTCATGACGGCGACGCTCGTCCACGGCCGCCTCCTCGGCGCCGGCCCGCTGCCCGTCCAGGCCGCCCCCACCGTCGTCATCACGCTCGGCGTCGTCGGGCAGTCCGTCACGGCCGCGCACCTGCTCGCCGGGGCCACGGCGAGCACGCTGGGGGCGGGGTCCGCCGCGGCGGAGGTGACGGCGGTGCTGGCCGTCGGCTACGGCGCGGCGATGACGGGCTTCGGCGGGCTGCTGCTCGCCCTCGCCGCCCTCCTCGTGGCGCACGCCGCCCGGCGGGGCCTCCGCTTCTCGCTCACCTGGTGGAGCTTCACCTTCCCCGTCGGCACCTGCGTGACGGGCGCGAGCGGCCTGGCCGCGGCGACCGGCGCCGTGGCCGTCGAGGCTCTGGCGCTCGCGCTCTTCGCGCTCCTCCTCGCCGCCTGGGCCGTCGTCGCCACCGGCACCGCCCGCGGCACCGCCGACGGGCGGCTGCTGCGGCCGGCGTGAGGGTCGACGTCCCCCGGCGGCGGGGAGGGTGTGACAGCGGCCGCTGCGGCACGTACCGTAGGAAAGGCAAGCCTCACCAACTGCGACGCCCGGCGTCCCTGGTGGAGGAGCACCCCAGCCGAGGAGCGGCAGTGACCACCACGACCGACCGCACCACCGCCACGCCCGCCACCGCGCCCGTCCGCAAGCGCGTCGTGCGCGAGCGCCTGGCCGCGGTCGCCGTCCCCGTCGGCGTGACCGCCGTGCGCACCGTGACGCCGTCCGTGCTGCGGCTGACCCTCGCCGGCGAGGGCCTCGTCGACATGCCGTCGCTCGGGGACGACCAGTTCTTCCGCCTCCTCCTGCCGCGGCCCGACCAGGACGCGCCGGTCCTGCCCACCACGGAGCGGTGGTGGCCGGAGATGCAGGAGATGCCGGTCGCGACCCGTCCGGTGCTGCGCAACTACACCGTCCGCGCGGCGCGCCCGTCGCTCGGCGAGCTCGACGTCGACGTCGTCCTGCACGGCGACGCGGGGCCGGCCAGCCGCTGGGCCCGACGGGCCGCCGTCGGCTCGCGCTGCGGCGTCATCGTCCAGGACGCGGGCTTCCTGCCCCCGGAGGGGACGCGCCACGTGCTCGTCGTCGCCGACGCCACGGCCGTCCCCGCGGCGGCGGGCATCGTCGCCGGGCTGCCCGAGGGCGTCACCGCGACGGTGCTCGCCGAGTGCCCCACGGCCGAGGACGTCCCGGAGATCCCCGTCCGTGACGGGGTGCGGACGTCGTGGCACGCGGAGGGCGCGGCCTCGCTGCTCGAGCGGGTGCGCTCCACCGCCCTGGACGCGGACGGGCTGTACGCCTGGGTGGCGGGCGAGGCGTCGATGGCCACGTCGGTGCGGCGCCACCTCGTCCGCCACGTCGGCCTCGGCAAGGACGACGTCTACTTCTGCGGCTACTGGCGCGCGGACGCCCCGGCCTACGAGGACTGACCCGCGCCGCCGGGGCGCGGCCCGTCTCGGCGGGCGGTCGCCCGGCGGACGAAGTCGGCGAGGTCGGCGCTCTGCCGGAGCCGGCTCGGCTCGTGGACGTACATCATGTGCCCGGCCTCGTAGTACCGGCGCTCGACGTCGGCGTGCCGCTCCGCGGGGACGGCGAGGTGCGCCAGGTCGTCCTCGGCGCTCGCCACGGTCGTCGCGCCGTCGTAGCGGCCGAGGGACACGTGCACCTTGAGGTGGGGGTTCTGCCGCATCGCCCGTGACAGCCGGTCGAGGACGCTCACCGAGGCGTTCTCGAACTCCTTGTAGCTCCACGCCTCGTTGACGCCCGGGCCGAAGACGTGGAAGGGCCCGGTGTCCTCGACGCCCAGCTCGGCCCGCAGCAGGTGCTGCGAGGCCGCGGCGTAGGCGCCGAGCACGGCGTCGAGGGACGGGTCGACGTCGACCTCCTCCGCCGTCCCGCGGCCGGCCGGACCGGTGAAGCGCGAGTCCAGCCGCCCGACGACGAGCCCCTCGTCGCGCAGGAGCTCGGCGAAGTAGCGCAGGTGCTCCACCCGGAGGTCCGACCGCTCCACGTAGGCCTCCGACAGGCCGGACAGGCGGGCCACCGTCGCGACGGCCGTCGCCCGCTCGGCCGGCGCGAGCCGGGCGCCCCGGGCCAGGACGGCCGGGTACTCCTGCTCCGCGTAGGCCTCCGCCTCGGCGACGACCTCCTCCAGCGAGCGGCCGGGGTGCCGGCCGTGCCGGTGCGCCGTGGCCGCGTAGAAGGGCAGGTACCGCGGGTAGGCGCGGTCGTCGCCCGGCGTCGCCTGCAGCACGCCGAAGTTGAGGACCGCGGAGACGAGCACGAGGCCCGAGAGGTACAGGCCGGCGCCCTGCAGGTGCTCCGCGAGGGCGGCGGCCCGCGTGGTCCCGTAGGACTCGCCGGCGAGCAGCTTGGGCGACAGCCACCGCCCCTCCGCGCTCACCCACTGGCGGACCACCTCGCCGACGGACTCGACGTCGGCCGTGAACCCGTGGAAGTCCCCGGGCCGCTCCCCCTCGACGACCCGGCTCCGCCCGGTCGAGACGGGGTCGACGAAGACGAGGTCGCTCACCGCGAGGAGCGACTCGGGGTTGTCGACGAGGCGCCCGGGCGGCGGCTCGAGCGCGCCGACGTCGCCCGTGACGACGCGGCGCGGCCCCAGGAGCCCCAGGTGCAGCCACACGCTCGAGGAGCCGGGACCGCCGTTGAAGGCGAAGGTCACCGGCCTCGTCGTCGGGTCCGCGCCGTCCAGCGTGTACGCGGTCAGGCCGACGTGGGCCCTCGGTCGGCGGCCCTTCCACACGCCGTCCTCGACGTGGTCCTCGTGGAGCACGACGCGTCCCGCCCGCGCGGTGTAGCGCAGCTCGCCGTCCGCCGTGGCGAGGACGTGGTGGGTCGTCACCGTCTCGTCGCGGACGGGGCCGGCGGCGGGAGGGGGCGCGGTGGCGGCGTCGTCGACCATGGCGACGACGCTAGGCCCCGCGGCCCTCCCCCGGCACCGCGCCGGGGCGCGCGCCGGGCCACCCCGGGGCCAGCCGCACGACGTCCCCGACGACGACGACGGCCGGCGGCCGCACCCCGGCGGCGGCCGCCACGTCCGCGACGTCGGCGAGGGTGCCGAAGGTCGCGCGCTGACGGGGCCCGTACCCGTCCTCGACGACCGCGACCGGCGTGGCCGGCGAGCGGCCGGCGGCGACGAGGGCCGCGGCGGAGGCCCGCAGGGCGCTGACGCCCATGAGGAGGACGACGGTGTGCTGCTCGAGCGGGACGCCGGCCAGCGCCGCCGGCGTGGCCGCGAGGTCCTCGTGCCCCGTGAGGACGGTGACCCCGCGCGCCACCCCGCGGTGGGTGACGGGGATCCCGGCCGCCGCCGGGACCGAGACGGCCGAGGTCACGCCCGGCACCACCTCGACGTCGAGCCCCGCGGCGCGGCAGGCGGCCAGCTCCTCGCCGCCGCGCCCGAGCACGTAGGGGTCGCCGCCCTTGAGGCGGACGACGAGCCGCCCCGCGAGGCCGTGCTCGACGAGGAGCTCGTTGATCCGCTCCTGCGGCACCGGGTGGTTGCCGGACGTCTTGCCGACGTCGACGACGAGCACGTCCTCGTCGAGGTCCTCGAGGACGCCGCGCGGCCCGAGGCGGTCGACGACGACGACGTCCGCCTCCGCGAGCAGCCGGCGCCCGCGGAGCGTCAGCAGCCCGACGTCGCCCGGGCCCCCGCCGACGAGCGCCACCCGCCCCGCCGCCCGCGGGCGCGAGCGCCGCAGCGGCAGGTCGCCCCGCTCCAGCGCGGCCGCGACGCCGCGGGCGAGACGACCGGCGCGGCGCGGGTCCCCGCCCGCGCCGACGGAGACGACGACGTCGTCCACGCGCGCCACGGCGGGCGTCCACGCGGTGGCGCGGGCGGCGTCGCCGCGGTCGAGGCACCAGAGCCGACGGCGATCGGCCCCGGCGGAGACCGCCGCGTCCACGGCGGGCACGCCCGTGGCCGTGACCACCAGCCACGCGCCGTCCAGGTCGCCGTCGGCGTAGCCGCGGGGGTCCCACCGGACCCGGCCCGCGGCGGCGAGGGCCGCGACGGCCGGCCCGGCCGCGGGCGCCACGACGTGGACGTCGCCGCCGGCGGCGAGCAGGCCCTCGACGGACCGCGCCGCCACCGCGCCGCCCCCGACGACGACGACGCGCCGCCCGTCGAGCCGCAGGTGCAGCGGGAGGAGGTCGGTCACGACCGGGAGCCTCCCAGGCCCCGGCCGCCCGCGGGACGCCTCAGGTGTGGATGCCGCACTCGGTCTTGCCGAGCCCGGCCCAGCGCCCGGAGCGCGGGTCGGCGCCCGGTGCCACCCGTGCCGTGCAGGGAGCGCAGCCGATCGACGGGAACCCGTCCAGCAGGAGCGGGTTCAGCAGGACGCCGTGCTCCTCGGCGTAGCCGACGAGGTCGTCCCAGCTCCAGCCGGCGATGGGGTTGACCTTGACGAGCCCGTGCTTCTCGTCGAAGGACACGACCGGCGCGCCCGTGCGGGTCGACGTCTCCTCGCGGCGCACGCCCGTCACCCACGCGTCGTAGCCGGCGAGCTGCGCCCGCAGCGGCTCGACCTTGCGCATCGCGCAGCACAGCCCCGGGTCGCGGTCGTGCAGGCGCGCGCCGTAGCGGGCGTCCTGCTCGGCGACCGTCAGCGGGGCCGTGACGTCCACGACGGTGACGTCCATCGACGCGCGGACGTCGTCGCGCGTCCGCAGCGTCTCCGGGAAGTGGTAGCCGGTCTCGAGGAAGAGCACGTCGACGCCGGGCCGCGCCCGCGCCGCGAGGTGCGGGAGGACGGCGTTGGCCATGGACGAGGCCACGGCGACGCCGTCGCCCAGCTCCTCGGAGACCCAGCGCAGGACCGCCAGGGCGCCCTCGACGCCCTCGGCGTCGCCGAACCGGCGCTGCCCCTCGGCGGCGAGCTCGCGCAGCTCCGCCTCGGAGCGGGTGCGCCGCCGGGGGACGTCGGCCCGCGGCTGCTCGGTGCGGGCCAGGCGGTCCGACGGCACGGGCCGCGGCGTCGCCCCGGGCGGCCGCACCCGCGGCACGCCGAGGCCGGCCGCCGCGACGCCCGCGGCCAGCCCGGGGTGGACGTGCTCCACGGCGGTCATCGCAGCACGTCCTCCTCGACCCGGTGGGCCCACGTGGCGAAGGTCTCGTCGCCGTCGCGGGAGTCCGCGTACCGGGTGACGACGCGCTCCACGTACTCGACGAGGTCGTCGGCCGTGACCTTGAGCCCGCGCACGGTCCGCCCCAGGCCCGGCTCCTCGCGGTCGGCCGACGCGAGGCCGCCGCCGAGGTGCACCTGGAAGCCGGGGACCTGCTCGCCGTCGGCGCCCATGACGAGCTGGCCCTTCAGGCCGATGTCGGCCGTCTGGACGCGGGCGCAGGAGTTGGCGCAGCCGTTGACGTGCAGGCGCACCGGCGCGGGCAGCCGCTGCTGCACCTCGGCCAGCCGCACGTCCAGCTCGGCCGCGGCGCGCGTGGCCGTGTCCTTCGTGTCGACGATGGCGAGCTTGCAGAACTCGATGCCGGTGCACGCCATCGTCGTCCGGCGGAACAGCGACGGCCGGGCCTCGAGGCCGAGCGCGCCGAGCTCGGCCACGACGTCCTCGGCCTCGTCGGCCGGCACGTCGAGGACGACGAGCTTCTGGTGCGGCGTGAGCCGCACCCGGCGGCTGCCGTGCGCCTCGGCGACGTCGGCCACCCCCCGCAGCACCTCGCCGCTGACCCGACCGACCGACGGGGCGACGCCGACGTAGCGACGGCCGTCCTTCTGCGCGTGGACGCCGACGTGGTCGGCGCTCCCCACGGGCGCGGGCGGCGGCGGGCCGTCCGGCAGGCTCCGGTGGAGGTACTCGTCCTCGAGGACCTGGCGGAACTTCTCCGGCCCCCAGTCCGCGAGCAGGTACTTCAGCCGCGCCTTGTTGCGCAGCCGCCGGTACCCGTAGTCGCGGAAGACCTGCACGACGCCGTGCCAGACGTCGGGCACCTCCTCCGGCCGGACGAAGGCACCGATCCGCGACGCGAGGCGCGCGCTCGTCGAGAGGCCGCCGCCGACGAAGACGTCGTAGCCGAGGCCGAGCTCCGGGTGCTCGACGGCGAGGAAGGACACGTCGTTGATCTCGTGCACGACGTCCTGGCTCGGGTGGCCCGTGATCGCCGACTTGAACTTGCGCGGCAGGTTGGCCAGCGCCGGGTCCCCGATGAAGCGCCGCTGGATCTCCTCGATCTGCGGCGTCGGGTCCAGCAGCTCCTCGGCCGAGACGCCGGCCACCGGGGAGCCGAGGACGACGCGCGGGCAGTCGCCGCACGCCTCCGTCGTCCACAGCCCGACCGCCTCGAGACGCCGCCAGATCTCCGGCACGTCCTCGATCCGCACCCAGTGCATCTGGATGTTCTGCCGGTCGCTGATGTCCGCCGTGCCCCGCGCGAACTCCACGGAGATGTCCGCGACGACGCGCAGCTGCTCCGTCGTCAGCGCCCCGCCGTCGATGCGCACCCGCATCATGAAGAACTCGTCCTCGAGCTCGTGCGGCTCCAGCTGGGCGGTGCGGCCGCCGTCGATCCCCGGCTTGCGCTGCGTGTACAGCCCCCACCACCGCAGCCGACCGCGCAGGTCGTCGGGGTCGATGCTCGCGAAGCCCTCCTTCGCGTAGACCGTCTCGACGCGCTCGCGCACGTTGAGGGCCATGTCCTGCTGCTTGAAGACCTCGTTGTGGTTGAGGGGCTCCGTGCCGTCGACGGCCCACTGGCCCTGCGGACGCGCGGCGCGGGCCGGACGGGCTGACGCGGTGGGGGCGGTCATGGGTCCTCCGGGCGGGCGCGGGGGTGGTGCTCGAGGTCGGGCGGCACAACGCCGACCAGCGTAAGCACCATTCCGACCGACTCACTACGGGTCCAGCATCCGGTCACCTCGGTGCCCGGGGTACCGCCTCGGTCGTCGGCTGCGTCGGGGCGCTGCGCCGGGCGTCGGTCGTGCGCGCCGGCCTGCGGTCGGGTCCGCGGGAGGGGCCGGGCACGCTCTGGCACTGCCTCGGCGCGCGGAGGTGCTGCCCGTGGAGGGCGGGGCGCCGGCCTGACGTGCCTGACGCGTGCCCGCCCCCTCCCGCTCTGCGCGCGGGTCCCCTTCTGCTCCACCCGCTGCCCCGTCGCTCCGGCTCTCGGCCCTCGTGCCGTCCGGCGTCGTCGGCGGCGCCGGGTCGCGGGGGCGGGGCCCCCGCCGGACGATCGGGGCATGCCGAGGCTGCGCACGTCGTCCCCCAACGACCCGGGGTGGACCCGTCGCAAGCACGGGAAGGGGTTCCGGTACCTCGACGCGCTCGGGGAGCCGATCTCGAAGGAGGACCGGCGGCGGTGCGAGGAGCTCGTCATCCCGCCGGCGTGGACGGACGTCTGGATCTGCCCGTGGGCCAACGGGCACATCCAGGTGGTGGGGACCGACGTCGCGGGGCGGCGCCAGTACCGGTACCACGACCAGTGGCGGGCGGAGCGGGACAAGCGCAAGCACGACCGGGTCCTCGAGGTGGCGGAGCGGCTGCCCGCGGCACGGGAGACCGTGGCCGAGCACCTCGGCCTCCCGGGCATGCCGCGGGAGCGGGCGCTCGCCACCGCCTTCCGGCTGCTCGACCTCGGCTTCTTCCGCGTCGGCGGGGAGAGCTACACCGAGGCGAACGGCAGCTACGGGCTCGCGACGATCGAGAAGCAGCACGTCAGCGTCGAGGGCGACACGATCGCCTTCGACTACGTCGCCAAGTCCGGCAAGGACCGCCACGTCGCGGTGGCCGACGCGGCCGTCGTCGACGCCGTCCTCACGCTCAAGCGGCGGCGCGGGCCGGGCACCGACGACCTCCTCGCCTGGAAGGACGCCGACGGCTGGCACGACGTGTCCAGCACCGACATCAACGCCTACGTCAAGGACGTCGTCGGGGGCGAGGTGTCCGCCAAGGACTTCCGCACGTGGCACGCCACGGTGCTGGCCGCCGTCGCGCTGGCGGTCTCGACGCAGGCCGCCGGCTCCGCGACCGCCCGCAAGCGCGCGATCTCCCGCGCCATGCAGGAGGTCTCGATGTACCTCGGCAACACGCCGACCGTCGCGCGGGCCAGCTACGTCGACCCGCGGGTCGTCGACCTCTTCGAGGACGGCGTCACGGTCGAGAACGCCCTCGCCCTCCTGGGCGACGACGTCGAGGTCGGCGAGCCCGCCACCCACGGGCGGATCGAGGCCGCCGTCCTCGCGCTCCTGCACGACGAGCCGGTCTCGGACCTGCGGGCGCCGAGGGGCCGTCGTCCGCAGCCCGCCGAGGGGCGGCGTCGGGCCACCGGGGCGACAGCCGCCTGAGCCCGGGCGGCCGCCGTCGGTCAGCCCCAGCCGAGCTCGTGGAGCCGGTCGTCGTCGATCCCGAAGTGGTGCGCCACCTCGTGGACGACGGTCACGGCCACCTCCTCCGCGAGCTCGTCGGCGTCCTCGCACATCCGCAGCAGCGGTCCCTTGAAGAGCGTGATGCGGTCCGGCAGCGAGCCGGCGTCCCACCAGCCGTCCCGCTCGGTGAGCGGCGTGCCCTCGTAGAGACCGAGCAGGGTCCCGCCGTCGTCGTCCCCGTCGCCGACGCCCTCGGCCTCAGGGGCGCCCGGCTCCCGCACCGACGCCAGCTGCTCCTCCGTGGGCTCGTCCGCGACGAGCACGACGACGTTGCGCATCGCCGCGGCGAGCTCCGGCGGGATGGTGTCGAGGCCGTCCGCGACCGCACCCTCGAACTCCTCGTCGCTCATCTCCAGCACGGTCCCGAGCCTGCCACCGGCGTCACCGGGGGCCCGCTTTGGAGATGACCGGGTGCAGCCCCTATGCTTCCTGCTGTCCACGAGCGGCCCGCCGCCCGCGGACGCCCCGGGTCCGCCGGGCGTGGTCCGGCCCTCCGGGGGCGCCCTCATCGTCTAGCGGCCCAGGACACCGCTCTTTCACAGCGGCAGCACGGGTTCGAATCCCGTTGGGGGCACGTACCACCGGTTCCACAGCACCACGGCTTCGTCGCACCACACGAGGCCCCGTAGCGCAGTTGGTTAGCGCGCCGCCCTGTCACGGCGGAGGTCGCGGGTTCGAGTCCCGTCGGGGTCGCCAGCAGTGCCGCACGTCCGTCGCACCTCTCGGGCGCGGGCGCTGCGGAGGCCAGATAGCTCAGCTGGTAGAGCATCCGACTGAAAATCGGAAGGTCGGCGGTTCGACCCCGCCTCTGGCCACCTCCACGCACGACGAAGGGCCGGTCACCTCGCGGTGACCGGCCCTTCGTCGTCCCGCCCCTGCGGCGGCGCCGCCGCTCCCCAGCGCGGCCGTGGGTCACGACGCCGGGACGACGACGGCCGACCACCCCGGAGGGTGATCGGCCGTCGGCCGTGCGGAGGGGTCAGGCGCGGCCGAAGGTGACGCCGCTCTTGGCCCAGATGGCGCGCTTGCTGACGTTCTTGCCCGGCTTGGGGGCGTCCCAGATCTGCCAGCTGCCGGCGTAGATGCCGACGTGGTAGACGCCGCCGGAGGAGTTGTGGAAGAAGACGAGGTCGCCCGGGGCCAGGGCCTTGCCGGAGATCTTCTTCATCGACGCGCGCTGCTGGGCGGCGGTGCGGGGCAGCGACTTGCCGGCCTGCTTGAAGGACCACTGCGTGAGGCCCGAGCAGTCGAACTTCGTGGGGCCGGCGGCGCCGTACACGTACGGCATGCCGGCGCGGGTGGAGGCGGCCTTGAGGGCCGTCTGGCCGGTGGTGGCGGCCGACGCCGAGGGCGCCGGGGCGGTCGCCAGGCCCAGCGCGAGGGCGAGGGCGGCGACGAGCAGGAGGACGGCGCGAGCAGGGCTGGGCGCGACGGAAGTACGCATGAGGGGTGTGTCTCCGGGTACCGCCTACGGGGGGTGTACCTGTCGGGTTCGGGCTCCGAAGCTGCCCGGCCACACGTCGTGTGGCTTCACCCCGAGGACCGGTCTCCCGGCCCGCCGTGCTGGTGCCTCCGCCCCTGCCGTCCTCGTCCTTCTCACACGGGTGCGCGCGCGGCGGCAGGGCTCGGCGTCCGCGCGGCTGCCCCGCCTCGTGGCGGGGGCTTTGGATGTGGTGTCGGCGGGATGATGGCACACCTTGACCCCTTCTTGACATCCCCGTGACCGGCTCGTGACACCTCCGCACCGGCGGGGGCGTCCTGCCGCGGTCCCCGGGGGCCGTCGGCAGGAGCCCGGGCCGGCACGACGCGCCGGGCGGCGGAGCGGCAGACTGGGCCCGTGACCCCCGACGACGACGCCTCCTGGCGCGCCGCCCGCCGACGCGTCGCGCGGGAGCTGCACCCGGACCTCGGCGGCGACGTCGACGCCTACCTCGCCGCCCTCGCCGAGGTCGACGCCGCCCACGGCCGGCGGCCCGACGGCTCGCCCGCCGCCCCGCCCGTCACCGTGCTCGTCTCGCGCCGCCGCAAGGCGTTGCGCGTGGTCCTGCGCGGCGCCCGCGACGCCTCCCGCGTCGTCCGGCGCCACCTGCCCCCGGGAGCCCCGGGGGCACGGCGCTACTCCGACCTCTGAGCCGGGCCCAGCAGCGCGAGCAGCCGCTCGACGGCCTCGGCGGGCGAGGCCACGCGCTCGGGCTCCTCGCCGCCCGGCACGAGCACGAGCGGTCGCTGCACGAGCAGCACCGGCAGCCCCACCTCGCGCGCGGCGACGAGGACGGCGGCGGCCCCGGGACCGCCGCTGTCGGTCGTCACGACGACGCCCACCCCGCGCTCCACGAGCACGCGCCGCTCGACGTCGACGTCGCCGGCCGACGACGAGCGCAGCAGCACCTCGCAGCCCCGGGGCAGCGGCGGCTCGGGCAGACGGGTGACGCGCAGGAGGAGACGGGGGCGCTCGAGGCGGGCCAGCGGCCCGAGCTCGCGCGCGCCCGCGGCCACGAGGGCGCGCTCCCACGGCCCGGCCGCGAGCGCGGCGGCCGCCGCGGCCAGGTCGGGCACCGGGCGCCAGTCGTCGCCCGAGCTCGCCACCCAGGACGGCCGCTCGAGCACGAGCAGCGGCACCCCGACGTCGGCGCACGCCAGCAGGGCGGTCTCGGTGATCCGGGCGGCGAAGGGCGACGTCGCGTCGACGACGACGCGGACCCCCTCGGCGCGCAGGAAGGCCGCGAGGCCGTCCGGTCCGCCGAAGCCGCCGTGGTGCACCTCGCCCGGCAGGTCGGCCGGCACGGCGCGCGTCGAGGGCAGCGACGTCGTGAGCCGGACGTCGGGGAGGTCACCGACCTCCACGGCCAGCGCGCGCGCCTCCGTGGTGCCCCCGAGGACGAGGACGTGACCCGTCACGCCGCCCGCCCCGGGCGGCGTGACGGGTCGGGCGTCAGCGGTGCGGCCGACGCCCCACCGGGCCGTCGGTGCCGTCCTCCGGCCGACGGCCCGTCGAGCCGCCGAGGGCCTTCGAGGCCGCGTCCTTCGCCTTGGCGATCTGCGAGGCGTGCTTGCCACCCGTCCGCCGGTCCACGACGTCCCCGAGCCGGTCGAGGCCCGAGGTCACCTTGTCGGGGTTCTGCGACGCGAAGCGCCGCGCCTGCCCCACGAGCCTGCCGATGTTGAGCGCCACGGTGGTCTCCTCTCGCGTGGCCCGCGCCGACGGGCGGGTCGCCCGCGGCCGGTGCCGTCGCCACCACAACACCCCCGGGGCCGCCGCGGTTCCCGCGCACCGCCCCGCGACGGGCGGCGCCGGGCTCCCGGGCGGTCACTGGCCCCCGAAGGCGGGCACCTCGATGCTCTCCTCGCCCACGCCGAAGCTGACCGGCTGCCCCGTGGCCTCGAGGACCGACCACCACAGGTCGCCGTTGGGGTCCACCCGGTTGCGGGTGCTGACGGCGAGCTGGATCGGGATGTGCACGAAGCGGCGGCGCCAGCGCCCGACGACCATGTTGGTCCGCCCCGCCATCGCCGCGTGGACGGCGGCGTGCGCCAGCCGCGTGCAGTAGACGGAGTCGTAGGGGTTGGCGGGCACGCTGCGGATGACGTAGCTCGGGTCGATGTAGCGGAGGTTCAGCTCGAGGCCGCGGGAGGAGAAGTCCTCCGAGATGCGCTGCCGCAGCAGCCGTCCCACGTCCTGCAGACGCTTGTTGCCCGACGCGTCGACGAGGCCGCCCTCGGCGTCGGCCTCGGTGAACAGCTCCTGGCCGGCCCCCTCGGCGGCCACGACGAGGGCGTGGCCCTGCGTGGCGACCCGCTCGCGGAGGTGCTCCAGGAAGCCGCCCGGCCCGTCGAGGTGGAACGGGACCTCGGGGATGAGCACGAAGTCGGCGTCGTTCTGCGCCAGCGCCGCGTAGCAGGCGATGAAGCCGCTGTGGCGCCCCATGAGCTTCACGACGCTGACGCCGCCGGGCGCGGACCGGGCCTCGACCTTGGCGCTGCGGATGGAGCGCGTGGCCTCCGAGAAGGCGGTCTGGAAGCCGAAGCTCTGGTCGAGGAAGGGGATGTCGTTGTCGATCGTCTTGGGGACGCCGACGACGCCGATGGCGCGGTCGCGGCGGGAGATCTCCGCCGAGATGCGCTGCGCGCCCTTCATCGACCCGTCGCCGCCGATGACGAAGAGGATGTTGATGCCCATCCGCTCGAGGCAGTCGACGATCTGGCCGATGTCCTGCTGACCGCGCGAGCTGCCGAGGATGGTGCCGCCCAGCGCCGCGATGCCGTCGACGGACTCGACGGACAGGTCCACGACGTCGTGGCCGTACTCGGGCACGAAGCCCTGGTACCCGTTGCGGAAGCCGTGGATCCGGCGGACGCCGTAGTGCGTCGTCAGCTCCGAGACGAGGCCGCGGATGACGTTGTTGATGCCGGGGCAGAGCCCTCCGCACGTGACGATGCCGACGCGCACCTTCGAGGGGTCGAAGAAGAGCTTCCGCCGCGGGCCGGCGGCCTCGAGGCTGAGCTGCGGGGAGTCCCCGCGGCGCTCGGACGACGACAGCGTGTCGTCGAAGAGGATGCGGTCGCCCTCCTCGACGGCGTGGTGGCTCGTCCGCCGGGCCTCGAGGAGCGGGGCGAGGGGGGACGGGACCGTGCGGGGCCCGAGCGTCTGCACCTCGAAGTCGATGTCGGCGTCGCTGCGCGCCATGGCGCCTCCTGCGGGTCGTCTCGGCCGGGGGGTCCGGGCGGCCCGCGGCACGTGACGTGCGTCACGCCACCGCCGACCGTCCCCATCCTGGCGCATCCGCCGCCCGTCCCGGCGCCGGGGCGCCGGCCGGGGGCGGCGCGGGGGTCAGCGGGGGGCGAGCCCCGCGGCGGTGAGGACGGCGGCGCGCGTCGGGGCGTCGAGCCGGTCGACGTAGAGCGTGCCGTCGAGGTGGTCGGTCTCGTGCTGCAGGCAGACCGCCGCGACCCCGTCCGTGGAGACGCGGACCGGCTCGCCGAAGACGTCGACGCCCGTGACGACGGCCGTGGCCGCCCGCTCGACCGGCGCCGTCTCCCCCGGGACGGAGAGGCAGCCCTCGTCCTCGGTCACGCGCCGCGCGAGGAGGGGCAGCTTGAGGACGGGGTTGACGACCGTCGCGACGACGCGGTTGCCGCGGGCGTCCGGGCAGTCCATGACGAAGATGCGGGCGTCGACGCCGATCTGGTTGGCGGCCAGCCCGACCCCGTCCGCCGCGTACATGCTGGCGACCATGTCGGCCTCCAGCTGGCGGAGCGCGTCGTCGAAGACGGTGACGGGCGCGCACGGACGGTGCAGGACGGGGTCGCCGTCGCGGACGACCGGGTGCACGACGCCCACCGGGCCGTCGCCGTCGCGCGGCGCGGGCGCCGGGGCGCCCGCCGTGTCCTCGATCTCGCCGGACGGCACGGCTCCTCCTCGCGGGTCCGCGCAGCGGTGGGCGGATCCCGCCGTGCGCGGGCCCGATCGTAGTCCGCGGCCCGGCCGGGCCCCGGCGCCCCGGGAGGCGGCGCACCCCGGTACGCGGACGGCCGGGGCGACGACCACGGAGAGTGGTCGTCGCCCCGGCCGTCGAGGGTCGGTGCCGGCGTCAGGCGTCGGCGGAGCGCTGCTGCGGCAGCACGCCCGCGAGGAGCGAGCGGACCTCGGCCTCGCGGTAGCGGCGGTGGCCGCCGAGGGTGCGGATGGAGGAGAGCTTGCCCGCCTTCGCCCAGCGGGTGACGGTCTTCGGGTCCACCCGGAAGAGCGCCGCCACCTCGGCGGGCGTGAGCAGGGTCTCGACCTCGTCGGTCCGAGCGGTCATGGCGTCCTCCAGGTCTGAAAAGCCGTCCCGTCGCCGGGCTGGTGCCCCCCGTGGGCGGCTGGTGCAGCGAGTGTGGCGCTCCTCCCTGGGAGTCGCCATAGTCCGTAATGACTAGGTCCTGTGATTTCGTCGCCCTGCGGCGTCACGGGCACCCAGCGTGACCGGCCGGTCCCCCTTCTGCTCCATCTGTCGCAGAAGTGCTCCCGCCCGGTCACCGTGCGTCATCCCAGTGTGCAGCCCGACGGCCCGTCGCGCCGCCCGGGTCGTCCCGTTCTCACCCCGTCGGCGCAGCGCCGACCCGGACGGGTGAGGGGATCCGTCGCCGGCCCCCCGTGACCGTCCGGCCGGACGGGTGTGCCGGATGCCCGGGCCAGGCTGTAGCGTTGAGGGCACGCAGAGATGACCACGCCCCGGGACCGCCGCTCGCCGGCCTGCCCGGCACGACGTTCAGAGGGGGTCGACGCCATGGGGCGCGGCCGTCAGAAGGCGAAGCAGACCAAGGTCGCTCGCCAGCTCAAGTACTACAGCCCGGAGACGGACTACAAGTCCCTCGAGCGCGAGCTCGGGCACCCCGGCGCGTCGTACGAGTCCCCGGAGCGTGAGCGCCCCGACGACGACGCGGAGGACGACGGCTACAGCCGTTGGGCCACCGGCTCCGGCTGACCGGCGTCGGCCGGGGCCACCGGCCCCACCCGCACAGCACGTCGGCCCCCTGCCCCGGCAGGACGGCCGACGTGCTGCTGCGCGTCGTGCCGGCAGGTCGGCGGTGCCCACCCGGTGGTCAGGCGGCGGGGTGCTCCCCCGTGGTCCGCACGCTCCCGCCGTCCACGCCCTTCGCCCCGGCGGTCGTGCTCTCGTCGCGCAGGCCGTCGTCGTCGGCGACCCGTCCGAGCACCCACGTCGGCAGGTCGGCCGCCGCGAGCAGGCGGACCGCCTCGTCGGCGACGTCGGGGGCCACGACGGCGACCATGCCGACACCGAGGTTGAGCGTGCGCTCGAGGTCGGCGCGCGGCACCCCGCCGAGCCGGCCGACGAGCTGCACGACGGCGGGCGGCGTCCACGTCGCCCGGTCGACGACGGCCTGCAGCCCGACGGGCAGCACCCGCGCGAGGTTGGCCGCCAGCCCGCCGCCGGTGACGTGGCTCAACGCGTGGAGGTCGGCGCCGAGCCGGCCCGCGAGGTCGAGGCACGGCCGGGTGTAGAGCCGGGTGGGCTCCAGCAGCTCCTCGCCGAGGGTCCGCCCCAGCTCGTCGACGTGACGGTCGAGCGCCCAGCCGGCGTCCGCGACGACACGGCGCACGAGCGAGTAGCCGTTGCTGTGGAGGCCGGACGCCGCCAGGCCGAGGACGACGTCCCCGGCCGCGACCCGGTGGGCGCCGAGGACGTCGTCGGCCTCGACGACGCCCGTCGCCGCGCCGGCGACGTCGTACTCGTCCGGGGCCATGAGGCCGGGGTGCTCCGCGGTCTCGCCGCCGACGAGCGCGGTGCCAGTCTCGGCGCAGCCCCGGGCGATGCCGCGGACGACGTCCGCCACACGCTCGGGCACGACGCGGCCGCAGGCGATGTAGTCGGTCATGAAGAGGGGCCGCGCGCCGCTCACGACGAGGTCGTCGACGACCATCGCCACGAGGTCGACACCGATCGTGTCGTGGACGTCCATGGCCCGGGCCACGGCGATCTTCGTGCCGACGCCGTCGGTCGAGGTCGTCAGCAGCGGCCGACGCATGCCCAGCAGGGCCGACGCGTCGAAGACGCCCGCGAAGCCGCCGAGACCGCCGAGCACCTCGGGGCCGTGCGTGCGGGCCACGGCCTCCTTCATGAGCGCGACCGCCCGGTCGCCCGCCTCGACGTCGACCCCGGCGTCGGCGTAGGTGGTGCCCCCGCCGGGGACGCCCGCGCCGGTCACCGGTCCTGCCCGACGCCGGCGCCGCTGGGGTCCTTCACGCCGCCGCTGGCGACGGCCGCCGCGGCCCCGGCCACGGCGTCGCGCCGCAGCTCCGTGAGGCCGAGCTCGAGCTGGTGCTTGCCGATCCGGTGGGCGTCCGGCAGCGGCACGGGGTACTCCCCCGTGAAGCAGGCGCTGCAGAGGCGGTCGGCGGGCTGCTCGGTCGCCTCGACCATCGCCTCCTGCGAGATGTAGCCGAGCGAGTCCGCGCCGATGCTGCGGCGGATCTCCTCGACGCCCAGGCCGGCGGCGATGAGCTCGGCGCGGCTGGCGAAGTCGATGCCGTAGAAGCAGGGCCACGTCACCGGCGGGGACGAGATGCGCACGTGCACCTCCGCGGCGCCCGCCTCGCGGAGCATCCGGACCAGCGCGCGCTGCGTGTTGCCGCGGACGACGGAGTCGTCGACGACGACGAGCCGCTTGCCGCGGATGACCTCGCGGAGCGGGTTGAGCTTGAGCCTGATGCCCAGCTGACGGATGGTCTGGTCCGGCTGGATGAAGGTGCGCCCGACGTAGCTGTTCTTGACGAGCCCCTGGCCGTAGGGGATGCCCGACGCCTCGGCGTACCCGATGGCGGCCGGGGTCCCCGACTCCGGGGTGGGGATGACGAGGTCGGCCTCGACGGGGTGCTCGGCGGCGAGCCGGCGGCCCATCTCGACCCGCGCCGCGTGGACGACGCGGCCGGAGATCGTCGTGTCCGGGCGGGCCAGGTAGACGTACTCGAAGACGCAGCCCTTCGGCGAGGCCTCGGCGAAGCGCACGCTGCGAAGGCCCTCGGCGTCGACGGCGACGAGCTCGCCCGGCTCGACCTCGCGCACGTAGCTGGCGCCGACGATGTCGAGCGCCGCCGTCTCGCTGGCGACCACCCAGCCGCGCTCGAGCCGTCCCAGCACGAGCGGGCGGATGCCGTGGCGGTCGCGCGCGGCGTAGAGGGTGCGCTCGTCCATGAAGACGAGGCTGAAGGCGCCCTCGAGCAGGGGCAGCACCTCCAGGGCCGTGGCCTCGAGCGTGCGGTCCGGGCGGCCCGCGAGCAGGGCGGTGACCAGGGCGGTGTCCGTCGTGTTGCCCCGCGCGAGCTCGCCGCTCGTGGCGGACTCGTGCTGCTCCCCGGACATCTCGGCGACCATCTCGCGCAGCGCGTGGCTGTTCGTGAGGTTGCCGTTGTGGCCGAGCGCGACGGTGCCGGAGGCCGTGGCCCCGAGCGTGGGCTGGGCGTTCTCCCAGCGGCTCGCCCCCGTCGTCGAGTAGCGCGTGTGGCCGATGGCCAGGGTGCCCTGGAGGGCCCGGAGCGCCGGCTCGTCGAAGACCTGGGAGACGAGGCCCATGTCCTTGTAGACGAGCAGCTGCGAGCCGGTGCTGACGGCGATCCCCGCCGACTCCTGGCCGCGGTGCTGCAGCGCGTAGAGGCCGAAGTACGTCAGCCGTGCGACGTCCTCGTCGGGGGCCCAGACGCCGAAGACCCCGCAGGCGTCCTGCGGGCCCTTCTCGCCGGGCATGAGGTCGTGGGTCAGCCGTCCGTCGCCACCGGGCACGTCGTCATGGTGGCACAACGGGCCGGGCAGGCCGGACGCCGTCGAGGCCGCCCGGGGGCTGATCGCCCCGGTGCGTCACCGTCCGTCCCGGTTCCGTCGGCGTAGTCCTATGGTCCAGGGACGAGCAGGACACCGCCGTCCCCCTGGAGGTCCTCATGGCCCACCGACCGTCCCGCGCCCTCGTCGCCGTCCCCGCGGCCCTCGCGCTGGCCGTCACGCTCGCGCCCGCCTCGGGCGCCGAGCCGGCGCCCGACGCCGCCCCGCTCGCCGCCACCGGCCCCGCGCTGCCGACGCTCCCCTCGGTCCACCCCGTCCCGCAGGACATCTCGCTGACGGGCACGCCCGTGCGGGTCGGCCCGCAGGCGCGGGTCCTCGTCGCCGAGGGCGTCGACGACGCCACGGTCGCCGTCGTCACCGCCGCCCTGGAGGCGGCGGGCGCCCGGCGGGTCGCCGTCGAGCCGGTCGGCGCCGCGCCCGCCGCGGGCGGGACGACCGTCGTCGTCGGGCCCGCCGCCGACCCGACCGTCGCGGAGGCCCTCGCCGCCGCCGGCGGGGAGGTGCCCGAGGAGACCCGCGCCGAGGGCTACGCGCTCGTCAGCGGCACCCGCGACGGCGCCGGGCTCGTCGTCCTCGCCGGCGACGACGCCGACGGCACCTTCTACGCCGCGCAGACGCTGCGGCAGCTCGTGTCGAGGGGCTCCGTGGCCTCGGTGGAGGTGCGCGACTTCCCGTCCATGCCGCTGCGGGGCAGCATCGAGGGCTTCTACGGGGCCCCGTGGACGCACGGCGAGCGCCTGGACCACCTCGACTTCCTCGGTGACGTCAAGGCCAACACGTACATCTACTCGCCGAAGGACGACCCGTACCTGCGGGAGGAGTGGCGCGAGCCGCACCCGGCCGACGACCTGGTCCTGCTCGGCGAGCTCGTCGCGGCCGCGGACGACAACCACGTGCGGCTCACCTACGCGCTCTCGCCGGGCAACTCGATCTGCTACTCCGACCCGGGCGACCTCGAGGCCCTCGTGGCCAAGCTCGACAGCGTCCACGCGGTCGGCGCCCGGAGCTTCTACGTCGCCCTCGACGACATCAGCTACACCGAGTGGAACTGCGCCGAGGACCAGGCCGCCTACGGCGACCCGGGCGAGGCGGTGGCCGGCACGGTGCAGGCCGAGCTGCTCAACGCGGTGCAGGAGCACCTCGACGGGCTGGAGGGCACGCAGCCGCTGCAGATGGTGCCGACCGAGTACTACAACAACGTCGACTCGCCCTACAAGGAGCGGCTGCGGACGCTGCTCGACCCGCGCGTCGTCGTCCAGTGGACGGGCACCGACGTCGTGCCGCCGCAGATCGGGGTGGCCGACGCCGAGCGCGCGGCCGACGTCTTCGGGCGCCCGACCTTCCTCTGGGACAACTACCCGGTCAACGACTTCGGGCAGACCGAGGGCCGGCTGCTCCTCGCGCCCTACGACCGCCGCCAGGCGGGGCTCTCGGAGCAGCTGGCGGGGATCGTGCTCAACCCCATGAACCAGAGCTCGCCGAGCGAGGTCGCCCTCCTCGGCGGGGCGTCGTTCGCCTGGAACGACCGCGACTACGACGCCACCGAGGCGTGGCACGGCGCGGCGCGCCACCTCGCCGGTGGCGACACCGCGACGACGGAGGCGCTGCTGCGCTTCTTCGACACCCAGCACCTCGCGCCCACCTTCGGCGACATCCCCTGGCAGGCGCAGGCCCCGCGGCTCGACGAGGAGCTCTCCGACGTCCGCGACGCCCTCGCCTCCGGCTCGCGGGCCGAGGCCCGTGCCGCCCTCGCCGACCTCGCCGGCGTCGCCGGGGACCTCGCCGCCGCACCGCAGCAGATCCGCGACGGCGTCGTGGACCCGCGCTTCGCCGAGCAGTCGCGGCCGTGGCTCGACGCGACGGCGCTCTGGGGCCGGTCGCTGCAGCGCACGACGCAGGGGCTGCAGCTCGCGCTGCGCGGTGACGCCCGCGCGGCCGACCGCTTCGCGCAGGCCGAGGCGCTGGCGGCCCGGGCCGCCGCGATCGAGACGATCCCGGGGACGACCCGCCCGCAGGGCCCGGTCCGGGTCGCCGACGGCGTCCTCGACACCTTCGTCGCCGACGCCCCCGGCCTCGTGGTGGTGCCCGCGCCCTGACGGGGACGGCGAGCGCGACGGAGGGCAGGCCACCGGGACGCGGTGACCTGCCCTTCGTCACGCTCGCCGGCCCGGGGACCACGGACGGGTGACGCCGGGCGCGCCGGGACCGGCGGGCGCGTCGCCCGGGCAGGCTGGCGGGGTGGCTCCCCTGCGGCTCGACCTCGGCGGGCTGCACGAGGAGTACGTCGTGGGCCGCGCGCCCCGCGTCCTGGGCACGCGGACGCGGGCGCTGCTCGTGGTGGCCGCCGTCGCCTGGGCGGTCGCCGCCGCGGTGCTCGTGCTGGGAGTCCTCGACTCCCACCTCCTGCAGCTCCTGCCCCTGCTGACGCCAGCTGTCCTGGCCGTCGCGGCGGCCACCCGAGGACCGGGGGACCGTCGGCCGCGCACGCGCCTGGAGCCGACCGGTCTCCACCTGCGGACCGGGGCCGCCGCGAGGACCGAGTGGTTGCCGTGGCGGGCGGTCTACCGCGTCACGGCGGACGCCGGCCGCGGGCGCCCGCCCGGCGAGGTCTGGTTGTCCGACGGACGACGCCTGCCGCTGGTCGGGATGCCGGAGCGCGACGTCGAGGTCCTCGCCCGGCGGCTCGAGGAGGGGCGCGCCGCGGAGGACACGGACGGGTGACCCGCGGTCCGACGACCGTCCTCGGCAGGGGCAGCCCGGCAGGCTGACGGGCGTGCCCCCGCTCCGCGTCGACCTGACAGGGCTGCGCGAGCGCTACGACGCCGGACAGGAGGTACCGGCCATGCCCCGCCGGCGGGTCTACGCGCTGGTCGGTGCCGGCGTCGTCCTCGTCGTGGCCTACGCCGTGGTCGTCGTCGGGGTGCTCGGGGAGCCGCTCTTCCGCTTGCTCCCGCTCATCACGACGCCCCTCTTCTGCTTCGCCCTCGGCATCTACCTCGGTCGGTCCGGGCGTCACCCGCACACGCGCCTGACACCCACGGAGCTGCATCTCCGGGAGCAGCTCTGGTCCAAGGAGGAGCTGCCGTGGGCCGACGTGCTCGTCGTCACCGCCCGCCGGGCGCAGAAGCGGGCGCCGGGCGAGGTGCACCTGCGGGACGGGCGCCGGCTCCGGCTCGTCGGGATGCCGGCCGACGACGTGGTCCGGCTCGCCGAGGCGCTCGACCGCGCCCGGGCCGCGGCGGCGGACGGCCGGTGACGCGGCCCCGGCGCCCGGACCGCGGTCGGCCCGACGAGCTCGTCCCGACGCCGATGACGGTCGACCTCACCGGTCTTCGGGCGGAGTACGACGTCCGGGACCCGCGCCCGCTGCGCGAGCGGGCGCGGCTCGGGTTCCGCGCCGTGGCGCTGGGCCTCGTCGCCGTCGCGTGCGGCGTGGCCGCGTGGTGGGGCGGGGCAGAGGCCGTCGTCCGGGTGCTCGGGGTGGTGGGCCTGGTCGCCTTCCTGAGGTGGATGACCGACCACCCGCGGTGGTGCGCGCGGACCCGCCTGGAGCCGGAGGTGCCCGAGGTCAAGGACGGCGGGATCGGCCGCGGTGACCGCTACCGGTGGTGGTTCGTCCGCGAGATCACCTGCCGGCCGGGACGGGCGGTCCCTGGCCGCGCGGTCCTCGGTGACGGGCGCCGCCTCCGGCTGCACGGGATGCCGGCCGACGAGGTCGACCGGCTCGCGGAGGCGCTGGAGCGGGCCCGTGCCGCCGCGAACGGTTGACGCCGGCGAGTGCCGCGACGTGGTCGCTCCGACAGGCTCCCCGACGACCGCTTCGCAGCACTCGGCGGGCGCTCCGTGACACTCGGTACCCCGACACGATCGGGTGGCAGGACCTCCGGAGCGGCTGCGGGAGCACGCCGTCCACGGCAGGGTCTCGTCCGTGGCGGGGGCGGACGGCGGCGAGGGCCTGCGCATCGACACCTCCGGGCTCGACGCGACGTACCACTCCGAGGGCCTCCCGCCGCTGCTCACCCCCGGCGGTCGCCAAGCGCTGCGGACGCTCGTCGTCGGAGGCCTCGTCGCGCTCGGTCTCTTCGCCGTCTTCGGGCCCGGGCAGCTGGCCCACCTCGTGCCGCTGGCCGTCTTCGGCCTCGGCGGGGAGATGCTGGCCCGCGCGCTCGACCGGACGACGCGGGTCTCCCCCACCCACCTCGACGTCCGCCCCGCGGGACGGCGTCGGGTCGTGCCGTGGGACGACGTGCGGGAGCTCGTGCCGCCCACCGCCTTCGGCGACGGCGGCCGCGCCCACCTCGCCGACGGCACCACGGTGCCGCTGCCGAACGTGCCGGCCGAGCACGTCGAGCGGCTGGGGGCGGCGATCGAGGAGGCGCGGCGGCGAGAGCACGGCGCTAGGGAGGGGGCGTCGTGACACGAGCCGCCGTGACGGTGCCGAGGGACGTGCGGCGCGCCTACCGGGAACGGTGGTTGCCGCGCGACGGTCGCAAGAGAGCCGCAGCTGTCGTCCTTCTCTTCATTAGCGCGCTCGTCGTCGCCGGCATCGTCGTCACGGCGGCCGTGACCTCGACCTGGACGATGCTCCCCGGCCTGGCCGGTCTTCTACCGTCGGTCACCTTGCATCCCCGGGGCATCGATGTGGCGGAGCGCGCCCTCAGAAAGCGCAACGGCCTGGTGCGTGGCCATTGGGTGACGTGGGACGAGGTCCTCGCCGTCGAACCTCCTGGGCGCTGGCGGGACCTGGGTATCGCCCGGCTCGTCGACGGACGTGTCCTCGAGCTGCGCGGCATGGCGCCCGACGACGTCGTCCGCCTCGCGGCCGCGCTGTCCGAGGCGAGGGCCGAGCCCGAGGGCTCGCGAGACTGACGAACGGCAGGGACCCGTCCCCGGGGACCTGCCGTTCGTCGGTCTCGACGCGCGACCTCAGTCGCCCTTGACGTTCACCACCTGCCGCAGCGTGTGGCGGACGTCGACGAGCCGGGCGGCGTCGGCCATGACGACGTCGATGGCCTTGTACGCCTCGGGGTGCTCGTCGAGGAAGGCGTCGGACTCGCCCCAGACCACGTCGCCCATGCGGGCGTCGAGGTCGCTGCGCGAGAAGCGCTTGCGCGCCGCCGAGCGGGACCAGGCCCGCCCGGCACCGTGCGGCGACGAGTGCAGGGCGACGGGGTCGCCCCGGCCCACGACGACGTAGGACGCGTCGCCCATCGACCCCGGCACGAGGCCGAGCTCGCCCTCGCGGGCGCTGATGGCGCCCTTGCGGGACAACCACACCTCACGCCCGTAGTGGGTCTCGCGGGCGGTGTAGTTGTGGTGGCAGCCGATCGTCTCCTCGCGGACGACGTCCTCCGGCCCGCCCAGGCCGAGGGCCTCGGCGAGCGCGGCGACGACGCGGTCCATCATCTCCTCGCGGTTGAGGGCGGCGAAGCGCTGCGCCCACAGGAGGGCCTCGACGTAGGCGTCGAACTCCGGCTCCCCCTCCACGAGGTAGGCGAGGTCGCGGTCCGGCAGGTCGTAGAACCGCCGTGCCGCCTGCTCCTGCGCCACCCGGATGTGCCGCTGCGCCAGCTGGTTCCCCACGCCGCGCGAGCCGGAGTGGAGGAACAGCCACACCCGGCCGAGCTCGTCGGAGGAGACCTCGACGAAGTGGTTGCCCGAGCCGAGGGTGCCCAGCTGCCGCTCCCAGCGCCGCGAGACCTCGTCCGCCTGCTCCGCGCCGGGCATCTCCCGCAGCTCCGCGACACGAGGCTCCGCGGTCGCCTCCACCCCGCGGTTGCGCCCGCCCGCCGACAGCGGCACGCGGCGGCTGATGCCGGCGTGCAGCGCCCGGAGGTCGGTGCGGCGCAGCGCCTCGACGTCGTACGGCGTCCGGACGGCGAGCATCCCGCAGCCGATGTCGACGCCGACGGCGGCGGGGATGATCGCGCCGTCGGTGGGGATGACGGAGCCGACCGTCGCCCCCTTGCCGAGGTGCGCGTCGGGCATGAGGGCCACGTGCGGGTGGACGAACGGCATGGTCGCCGTCGTGAGCGCCTGCTCGCGGGTGGCGTCGTCGAGGATCGACGCCCAGCTCAGCAGGTGCGGGGAGAGCCGGTCGGGCCGGCCGTCGGTGGGCATGGGTCTGCTCTCTCGTGGTGGTGGTGGGGTCGCCGAGGTCACCGGGACCTCTGCGCACGGCACGCCGGGGCGGCGGCCGCGGCCACCCTCGCCGAGCCCGGCCGCTGCCGTCACCTGCATTTCCGGGTCCGAGAACAGGTGTGCCCCAGTTCGTCCACGGACGACCCAGGAGATGCGTGCCCGGGGCAGGCTCCCCCCACCGCAACGACCGTCCTCCGAGGAGAGCCCCAGGTGACCACCACCGCCCCGCACGGCGCCGCCACCGCGGCGTCCGCCGAGACCTCTGCCGGCCCGTCCCGGCGCACCGTGGTCGGCCTCGGCGCCGCCCTCGGCGTCGCCGTCGCGAGCACGCTGCGTGCCCGCCCGGCCGCCGCCACGACCGCCGAGCTGGACCGCGCGCTGCGCGACCTGCCCGCCCCGGCGCGGCGCGACCGCCTCGTCGACCACGAGGTCGTCGAGCTCGCCGTCCTCCTGCGCCGCGGCGACGTCACCGCCGTCCAGGTGCTCGACGCGTACCTGGCCCGCATCGACGCCCTCAACGGGCCCTTCGAGGTCTACGGCGACAACGGCGGCTACAACGCCTTCGTCCGCGTCGACCGCACCGGCGCCCGCGCGGCCGCCGAGGCCGCCGACGCCCGCTTCCGCGCGGCCCGCACGAGCGGGGAGGTCGTGCCCCCGCTGTGCGGCATCCCCTTCGGCATCAAGGACTCCGTCGGCGTCGAGGGGCGGGAGGCCCGCAACGGCACGCTCGCCTTTGCCGGCAACGTCGCCCTCCGCGACGCGACGGTCGTCGCCCGCCTCCGCGAGCAGGGCGCCGTCCTGCTCGGCCACACCATCGCGTCGGCGTTCTCCGGCAGTATCGCGGGGACCTTCGCCGGCAACGCCTGGGACCCGGCGCGGGTCCCCGGCGGGTCGAGCCAGGGCTCCGGCGTCGCCCCCGTGGCCCGCCTGTGCGCCGCGGCGATCGGCGAGGAGACCGGCGGGTCGATCATCATGCCGGCGGCCGCCAACGGGGCGAGCGCCATCAAGCCCTCGCTGGGCGCCGCCTCCGTCGCGGGCGTCATGCCGCTCTCGCCGGGCGTCGACGTCGTCGGGCCCATCACGCGCTCGGTCCGCGACAGCGTCCTCGTCATGAACGCCATCGCGGGTGTCGACCAGTCCGGTGACCCGCTCACGCTCTCCGCCCCGATGCCCTTCCCCGAGGTGCCGCTCTCGCCCCGCGGCGGCGCCCGGCCGCTCGCCGGCCTGCGCATCGGGGTGCCGCAGACCGACTGGATGACGGCCGCACCGATCGGGACGCCGCCGCAGTCGACCTACGGCCGCGACCACGCCGACGTCTGGCGCCGGCTGGTCCGCCAGCTGCGCGTCATGGGCGCCACGGTCACCGAGTTCCCCGGCCTCGACGTCACCGACCCCGCGCAGGACCCGTACTTCCGCTCCCCCGACGTGCTGGGGGTCTCCGACGGCACGGCCGTCACGGCGCTGTCCGCCGTCGTGCAGTCCAACCGCTACGAGATCCGCTACTGGGACGCCGTCCGCGACTTCGCCGCCACGCGGCCCGCCGACCAGGCCGCCGCACTGCTCGCGCAGTACGGCCGGGTCCGCCCCGGGACGACGGAGCGCACGTGGGAGGCGGCGTCGGCGCTCGGCGGCGGCATCACGAACGCCGTCCGCGCGGAGGGCGAGCGCCGGCGCCGCCGGCTGCAGGCCAACTACCAGGACGCCCTCGACGCGGCGGACGTCGACGTCATGCTCGTGCTGCCGATCGGCGACCACGTCGGTCCCCGGTTCGGCGGCGGCTCGCAGCTGCCCAACTACCGCCGCTGGTTCCAGCTGCCCAACGCCCTCGGGTGGCCGATGGTCACCTTCCCCGTCGGCCTCGGGCGCTTCACGCGGCTGCCGGTCAACGCGGCGCTGTGGGGCCCGCGCTTCTCCGAGGCGACGATCGTCCAGGCCGCCGTCGACTACCAGGACCGCTACCCCGAGCACCACCGCGCGGCCCCGCCCGACCCGGTCTTCGCGCCCGCCCCGCAGGCCCGCCGCGCCGCGGCGCCCGAGGTCGTGCCGCCCGAGTACTCCAACGACCCGCTCGTCAACGCCGAGGCGGACCGGTGAGCGGCGTCGGCACGCCGTCCGAGCGGGCCGACGGCCGCACCGACGGGGGCGGCCGCTTCCTCACCGTCGGGTGGACCCGGCTCGACCGCGCCGGCCTGCTGCCGACGTCACCGTCCGCCGACTCGCCGCGCGCGCTGACCGTCGGGTGGACACCGACGCTCGGCACGGTCTGGTACCCGGCCGACGCGCCGCAGGACCCGGCGACGGGGGTGGCGCCGCCGCGGGTGTGAGGTCGGCTCAGGCGACGCCCAGCATCTGGAGCAGCTGGTAGCCGCCGAGTCCGAGCAGGCCGAGGACGGCGAGCACGACGAGAAGGGCCGTCCCGCAGCCGATGACCTCCCCCACCTCCAGGCGGGGAGGGCCGTCGGCCGGGAGCGGCGGCGGCGGCACCCAGCTGGCGACCGCCGCCGCCGCGTGCTCCTGGCTGCATGTGTGCAGCTCGTCGTCGCAGTCGGGCCCGTTGAGCTCGACCCACCACGAGTCGTCGTCGAGAGGAACCCCGCAGACGGCGCACGTCCCGCCGCCGTCCTCCCCGTCCGTCACCGCTCCCGCGGCCCCGCCAGCCGCTCGAGGACGACGCCGACGAGCCCGCCGAGCAGCCCGCCGGCGATGCCGAGGCCGGCCAGGAGGTACCCGAGGACGGACGAGCGGGGGAACTCGGGCGTCGCCGTCGCCTGCGTCGACAGGACGACGGCCACGACGACGCCGACGAGGACGCCCAGCACGATGAGCACGCGGTAGCGGGGCACCCGCCGGCGCACCACCCGCTGCGCCCCGGCCAGCTCCTCGGGGGTCGGGGCCTCCCGCTCGTCGCTCACGGGGACGACGCTACCCGGGCCGACGTGTGACCTCGTCGGGCGTGGTGAGCGCTTCCCACGCCCGACGAGGTCCCACGTCGGGAGGGAGGGTGAGGGGCGACGAGGCGGCGGGGTGGAGGGGGCGGACCGGCGGTCAGGGGTGGGCGGCGGTCAGGGGTGGGCGGCGGTCAGGGGTGGGGGAAGAGCGGCAGCGCGTCGCCCAGGACGGCCCGCAGCCCGCTGGCCCTCACCCGGCCCGCGTCGACGGCGTCGGCCCACCGCAGCCGGCCGGTGACGAGCTCGAGCCACGTGGCGGCGTCGGTCTCGACGACGTTCGGCGGCGTGCCGCGGGTGTGCCGCGGCCCCTCGACGCACTGCGCGACGCCGAAGGGCGGCACCCGCACCTCGACGCTGTTCCCGGGCAGCCGCGCCGCCAGCTCCTCGAGCGAGCCGCGCACCGCGAGCGCCGTCGCGGGCCGGCCGGCCGCGGCGGGGTCGGCCGCCCAGGCCGCGACGGCGTCCCGGGCGGCCTCGGCGCCGATGCGCCGCCGGGCCGGCACCCTCAGCCGCCGAACGCCTCGCGCAGCGTCGCCGTGGACACCGCGCGGAGCTCGTCGACGGGGACGGCGAAGAGGCCCTGGACGTCGAGGACCGCGCGGCCGGCGTCCCCGCCCGCGGCGTCGACGACGCCGACGCGCAGCGCCGGCTGCCGGCGGGCGCTGCAGACGTCGGTGAAGCGCACCTCCTCCGAGCGCGGCACGGAGACGAGGACGCGCGCCGTCGACTCGGAGAACAGGGCCGTCGCCGCGTCGACGCCGTCGCGCTCGCGCAGCTCGTCGAGCCACACGCGGGCGCCCACGCCGTAGCGCAGGCACCCCTCGACGAGGGCCTGCGCGAGCCCGCCCTCGGAGAGGTCGTGGGCGGCGTCGACGAGGCCGTCGCGGCTCGCGTTGACGAGGACGTCGCCCAGGAGCCGCTCCGCCTCGAGGTCCACGACCGGGGGGAGGCCGCCGAGGTGGCCGTGCTCGACCTCGGCCCACGCGGAGCCGTCGAGCTCGAGCCGCGTGGTGCCGAGCAGGTACAGCGCCTGCCCGGGCTCCCGCCAGCCGGACGGCGTGCGGCGCGCGACGTCGTCGAGCACCCCGAGCACGCCGACGACGGGCGTCGGGTGGATGGGCGTGTCCGCCGTCGAGTTGTAGAGCGAGACGTTGCCGCCGGTGACGGGCACGCCGAGGACCCGGCACGCGTCCGCGAGGCCCGTGACGGCCTGCTGGAACTGCCACATGACGTCGGGGTCCTCGGGGCTGCCGAAGTTGAGGCAGTCGGTGACGGCGAGGGGGCGGGCGCCCGTCGTCGCGACGTTGCGGTACGCCTCCGCGAGCGCCAGCTGGGCGCCTGCGTAGGGGTCGAGGTAGCCGTAGCGGCCGTTGGCGTCCGTGGACACCGCGACGCCGAGCCCGGTGGCCTCGTCGACGCGGACCACGCCGGCGTCGTCGGGCATCGCGAGGGCCGTGTTGCCGAGCACGTACCGGTCGTACTGGTCGGTGACCCAGCCCTTGTCGGCGAGGTTCGGCGAGCCGACGAGGCGCAGCAGCGTCGCGCGCAGCTCCTCCCCCGACGCCGGCCGCGGGAGACCGGCGGCCGTGTCCGCCTGCAGGGCGTCCTGCCACGACGGGCGGGCGTAGGGGCGCTCGTAGACGGGCCCGTCGTGGGCGACGGTGCGCGGCGGCACGTCGACGACGACCTCGCCGCGCCAGGTGATGACGAGCCGGCCCGTCTCGGTGACCTCGCCGACGACGCTCGTCTCGACGTCCCAGCGCCGCACGACCTCCATGAACCGGTCGAGGTGCTCGGGACGGACGACGGCCATCATCCGCTCCTGGCTCTCGCTCATGAGGATCTCCTCGGGCGAGAGCGAGGGGTCGCGCAGCAGCACGGTGTCGAGCTCGACGTGCATGCCGCCGTCGCCGGCGCTGGCGAGCTCGCTCGTGGCGCAGGACAGCCCGGCGCCGCCGAGGTCCTGGATGCCCTCGACGACGCCCGCGCGGAAGAGCTCGAGGCAGCACTCGATGAGCACCTTCTCGGCGAAGGGGTCGCCCACCTGGACGCTCGGGCGCTTGGCCGGGCCCGTGGCGTCGAAGGTCTCCGAGGCCAGGACGGACACGCCGCCGATGCCGTCGCCGCCGGTGCGGGCGCCGAAGAGGACGACCTTGTTGCCGGCCCCGGTGGCGTTGGCGAGGTGGAGGTCCTCGTGCCGCATGACGCCGACGGCGAGCGCGTTGACGAGGGGGTTGCCCTGGTAGACGGCGTCGAAGACGACCTCGCCGCCGATGTTGGGCAGCCCGAGGCAGTTGCCGTACCCGCCGACCCCGGCGACGACGCCGTGGACGACCCGCGCGGTGTCCGGGTGGCCGATCGCGCCGAAGCGCAGCTGGTCCATCACCGCGACCGGGCGGGCCCCCATCGCGAGGATGTCGCGGACGATGCCGCCGACGCCCGTGGCCGCGCCCTGGTGCGGCTCGACGAAGCTCGGGTGGTTGTGGCTCTCGACCTTGAAGGTGACGGCCCAGCCGTCGCCGATGTCGACGACGCCGGCGTTCTCGCCGATGCCGACCATGAGGTGCTCGCGCATGGCCTCGGTGGTCTTCTCGCCGAACTGGCGCAGGTGCACCTTCGAGGACTTGTAGGAGCAGTGCTCGCTCCACATGACCGAGTACATGGCGAGCTCGGCGGAGGTGGGGCGGCGGCCGAGGATCTCGCGGATGCGCCCGTACTCCTCCTCGCGGAGGCCGAGCTCGCGCCACGGCTGGGTGACGTCCGGCGTCGTCGCCGCGCGGGCGACGGTGTCGAGGCCCGGCGCCTCCGGGCGGGCGGGGGCGGTCTGCGAGGCCATGCTGCGCAGGTTAGCGACGGCGGCGGCCCGTCCCGGCCGCCGTCCGCCCCCGGGGCGGGGACGGCGGGCTCAGGTCGGCGGCCCGACGTGCCGAGGAGGAGGACGTGGAGGCGTTGAGCAGCATCACCGCGCGCATGAGCACCCTGCAGGCCCACCTCGACGCGCTGTCGACGGGCCGGCCGGCCGCGGCCACGACGGCGGCCCCCGCGTCGGCGGACGCCTTCGCGCAGGCCCTGGCGCAGCAGGTGGGCGGCGGCGGGACGACGACCGCGCAGCAGATGCTCCCGGGCCTGACGTCCTCGACCCCCGCGGGCGGGGCGGCCGCCGAGCCGGCGCTCACCACCACGACGACGACCCTCTCCTCGCAGGGCCTCTCGCAGCTGCTGGAGTCCCTCACCGCCGCGGGCCGCTCCACGGGCACCGCCCCCGGGGCCGGTGGCACGGCCGCCGTGGGCGGCGTCGAGGCGCCGGGCCGGGCCGCGGCCCCGGCCGTGGCGACGTCCGGGAAGGTCGACGGCAAGGGCGTCCCGCTCGAGCTCAAGGCCTACGGCAACGGCAAGGTCCCGGAGGCGCAGCTCGTCGAGATCGGCGGCGCCGGCTCCGGCGAGCGGATGTGGGCGCCGGCCGCCGAGGCCTTCGACCGGATGTCCGCGGCCGCCCGGGCCGACGGCGTCCGCTTCTCCGTCAACGACAGCTACCGCTCCTACGGCGACCAGGTCGACATGGCCGAGCGCAAGGGGCTGCGCAGCCAGGGCGGTCTCGCCGCGGCGCCGGGCACGAGCAGCCACGGCTGGGGGCTGGCGGTCGACCTCCAGCTCGACGGGAAGGCGCTCGGCTGGATGCGCGACAACGCCGGGCGGTTCGGCTTCGCCGAGACCGTCAGCGGCGAGCCGTGGCACTGGGGCTTCAGCCCCGCGCGCGCCGCCTGACCCCGGGCCCCGCGGGCCTCAGCCCTCGCCGTCCCCCGTGGCGGCGTCGGTCGGCGTCGCCTCCAGCGCCGCCTCCACGGGCAGCCCCGCGTCGGCGGCGGCGTCGAGCGCCACGTCGCGCACGGCGGTCTCCCCGCCGGCCTCCTCGCAGCGGCTGTCGACGGCGGACGACGTCCCGCTGACCTGCTCGGTCGTCGGCGAGGCGGTGTCGCCGGACCGCAGCAGCACCGCGCGCGCCACGAGCTCCGCCGCCGCCGTCCGCGCGACGACGGGCGAGGCGGCCCAGTCCGCGCACGTGCCGGGCAGCTGGTCCAGCGCCGTGCCCAGCGCCGCGTCGGCCGAGCCGCCGAAGAGCTCCTCGGCCTCGCGCGCCGCGGCGTCCCGCCCGGCGTCGACGGCGCTGCGGCCGACGTCACGGGCGGAGTCCTCGAGGGTCGAGCAGCCCGACGCCACGAGGACGGCGGCGAGGGCGAGCGGGACGACGGCGAGGGAGCGGGCGGGGCGGCTCATGCCCCCATGGTGACGGACGCCCGCCGCCCCCTCCCCCGCTCAGACGCCGAGGTCCCGGCGACGGTTGGCGAGCACGGGCAGGACCCGGCGCGCGTCGTCGACGGCGTCGAGGTCCAGGTCGACGACGAGGGTGTCCTCCTCGGCGCCCAGCCGGTGCAGCACCTCGCCGAGCGGCGAGACCACGAGGCTGTGGCCCACGCCCGTGGGGGCCGCGCCGACCGGCCCGCCGGCGTCGGCCTGCCCGACGGCGACGACGACGCTCGTGGAGTCCAGCGCCCGGGCCCGCACGAGCAGCTCCCACTGCTCGACCTTCCCGGGGCCCGCGCCCCAGGAGGCGCAGACGACGACGAGCCGGGCGCCGCGGTCGGCCGCCGCGGTGAAGAGGGCCGGGAAGCGGACGTCGTAGCAGGTGGCCAGGCCGACGGGCTCGCCGTCGACGTCCGCGACGACGACGCCGGACCCGGGCTGCACCCCGTCGGACTCGGCGTAGCCGAAGGCGTCGAAGAGGTGGGTCTTGTCGTACGACGTCGTGCCGCCCGGCCCCGTGACGAGCAGGGTGTTGCGGACCCGTGCGTCGCCCTCCCCGGCCGCCGGCGTGAAGGTCCCGACGACGACGGTCACGCCGAGCCGCCGGGCCAGCGCGGTGACGGCCGTGGCCCAGGGCCCGTCGAGGGGCTCCGCCACCTCGGCGAGGGACCCGCCACCGAAGGCCCGCAGCACGGCCTCGGGGAGGACGACGAGCGTCGCCCCCCGCTCGGCCGCCGCGGTCACACGCTCCTCGACGAGGCGCAGGTTGGCCGCCGGGTCGTCGGTGCTGGTCATCTGGACGAGTGCTGCACGCATCGGGCCGCCTCCGGGGTGGTCAGTGGTGTATACGTCGAGTATGCGATCGAGCGCGTCCGCGGGGCGCGAGCGGGTGTACGAGCACCTCGTGCGCGAGGTGCTCGTGGACCCCCGCGCCCAGGGCGTCTACCTCAACGAGCAGGAGGTCGCCGACGCCGTCGGCGTCTCCCGCACGCCGGTGCGCGAGGCCCTGCTGGTGCTCGCGGCCGAGGGCCTCGTGGAGCTCGTCCCGCGCCGCGGCGCCCGCGTCCCGGTCGTCACCGGGCGGGAGATCACCGAGCTGATGGAGCTGCGCACGCTGCTGGAGGTGCACTCCGCCGACGTCGTCGTGGCGGCAGGCCGGACGCCCGTCGCGGCGATGACCGCCGTGCTCGACCAGCAGCGGGCGCTGGCCGGCGAGGACCCCCGCACGTCCGGGCGCCGCTTCATCGAGCTGGACCGCGAGTTCCACCAGGTGCTCGTGGACGCGGCCGGCAGCGCCCTCGTCTCGCGCACCTACGCGGGCCTGCGGGCCCGGCAGGTGCTGGTCGGCGTCGAGGCGCTGCTGCGCAGCGTCGACCGCCAGGAGCGGGTCTGCACCGAGCACGGCGAGATCCTCGACGCGCTCGGAGCGGGCGACCGGGCCGCCGCGCAGGAGGCGATCGAGCGGCACCTCGCGGTGACGCTCGACCTCCTCCTGCGCAGCTGACCCCGCCCGCGGGTCAGGCGCGGCCCGAGGGGCCGGCGGCGTCCGCCGGGGCGACGTCTTCGGCGAAGGAGGCGATGTACGCCTCGTCCTCGGAGACGTCGGAGTCGCGGCCGATCGCCAGCCCGACGCACGTCAGCGCAGCGGCGACGGCGAGGTAGCCGGCGATCCAGTAGGGGCTGCCGGTCTCCTCGTAGATGACCGTGAACATCAGCGGCGCGATGGCCCCGCCGAAGACGCCGGCGATCGTGTAGGCCAGCGAGCTGCCGGTGTAGCGCAGCCGCGGCGAGAACTGCTCGATGATGTACGCGGCCTGGGGCCCGTACATGAACGAGTGGAAGACCAGGCCGAGGGCGATGCCGACGACCAGCAGCCCGAGCGACGTGCCGTCCGTGATGCCGAAGAAGACGAAGGCCCACACGGCCCCGCCCACGGCGGCGACGGCGTAGAGGCCGCGGCGGCTGATGCGGTCGGAGACGGCTCCGGCCAGCGGGATGCCGACGAGCTGGAACGCCGAGCCCACGAGGACGGCGACCAGCACCTCGCTGCGCTCGAAGCCGAGCGCGACCGTGCCGTACGTCAGGGTGAAGACGGTGAAGAGCGCGTAGAGGACGTCCGGGCCGAGGCGGCTGAGGATGGCGGCGAGCAGGGGGCGACGCTGGTCGCGGAAGACCTCGCTGATGGGGGCGCTGGGCTTCTCGCCGCGCGCCTGGACGGCCCGGAAGACGGGCGTGTCCTCGAGCTTGAGGCGGATCCACAGGCCGAAGGCCACGAGGAGCGCCGAGAGCAGGAACGCGACGCGCCAGCCCCAGGAGAGGAACGCCTCCTCGGTGAGCAGCGCGGCCAGGGCCGCGAGCGCGCCGTTGGCGAGCAGGTTGCCGGCGGGCGGGCCGACCTGGGCGGCCGACGACCAGAACCCGCGACGCCGTGGGTCCCCGAACTCGCTCGAGAGCAGGACGGCGCCGCCCCACTCGCCGCCGACGCCGACGCCCTGGGCGAAGCGCAGCAGCACGAGGATGATCGGCGCGGCGATGCCGAGCGTCGCGTACCCCGGCAGCAGGCCGATGAGGAACGTCGCGACGCCGATGAGCAGCAGCGTCGCCACGAGGACGGGCTTGCGGCCGATCCGGTCGCCGAGACGGCCGAAGACGAACCCGCCGACGGGGCGCGAGACGTAGCCGACGGCGTACGTCGAGAAGGCGAGCACCGTCGCGGTGTACGGGTCGGACGCTGGGAAGAAGACCGCCGGGAAGACGATCGCCGAGGCGGCCGAGTAGACGGCGAAGTCGTACCACTCGAGCGAGGTGCCCGTGAGGCTGGCGGTGAACGCCTTGACGAGGCTCTTGCGCGGGACGGCGGGGGCGGCGGTGCCCCCGTCCGTGCCGCCGGGCGGTGCCGGGGAGCGGTCCATGTGTCCTCCTGCGGTGCGGGCGGGGGCGCGGCCCGGGGGCCGCGCCGGCCCCCGGGCAGGTCTCGCCCGGCGGCCGTGGCAGCGGTCCCGAGGTCGGGACCGCCCCTTGTACGACGTGTATACGAGCGGCATGCTGGCACTGCCGGCGCCCGGGCGGAAGGCCCGTCGCCGAAGTCCGTCACCTCCGACCGACCGCGCGGCCGCCTCCCCGCAGGCGTCCCGGGCGGTCGCCCACCTCCCGGGAGACCCCTCATGACCGCCGAGACCGCCCCCGCCCCGCGGCCCCTGCGCCCGCGCCTGACCTTCGCGCTGCCCGACGGCAGCACCCGCGAGGTCGAGGTCGCCCGGCTGCTCAACGCCGGCTACGCGGGCCGCGAGCAGGACGAGGTCCGCGCCCACATCGCCGAGCTAGCCGAGCTCGGCGTGCCGGCGCCGACGACGACGCCCGCCCTCTACCCGGTGGCGCCCTACCTCGCGGCGCAGACCGACGTCGTCCCCGTGCAGCACGCGCGCACGTCGGGCGAGGCCGAGTGGGCGCTCGTCGTCACCGAGGACGACGTGCTGCTCACCGTGGCCTGCGACCACACCGACCGGGCGCTCGAGGTGCACGGCGTCGCGTGGAGCAAGAACGCGAGCCCCGACGTGCTCGGCACCGCCGCCTGGCGGCTCGCGGACGTCCGCGACCACCTCGACGACATCGCCCTGCGCGGCTGGGTCACGGGCACCGACGGGGTCCGCACGCTCGTCCAGGACTCGACCCTCGGCGACCTGCTGACGCCCGACCACTGGCTCGGCGTCCTGCGCGAGCGGGGCCTGGACCTGCCGGGCACGGTGCTCGCCTCCGGCACGGTGGCGATGGTGCCCGGCGTCGACCAGTTCGCGCCGCGGTGGGACGTCGAGCTCCACGACCCGGTGACCGACCTGCGCATCACCGCGGGCTACGACGTCGAGGTCATGCCCGAGCCCGTCGGCTGACGCGCCGCCCCCGCGGCGCCCGGACCCGGGTCTTCGTGCCCTTTCACCCCTCCAGGAAGGCCAGGGAGCGGTGAAAGGGCACGAAGACCCCCCGGGGGGGCCGGTGAGCGTGGGGCCGAGAGGTCAGGCGGAGGTGAGCTGCCCGATCGCCGAGGCGAAGAAGCGCAGGCCGTCGGTGCCGCCCGTGCCGGAGCGGGGGTCGGGGCCGTAGCCGGCCTCGACCGCGTGCTCGGGGTGGGGCATGAGTCCGACGACGTTGCCGGCCGCGTTGGTGACGCCGGCGATGTCGCGGGCGCTGCCGTTGGGGTTCCGGCCGCCCTCCGGGACGACGTAGCGCAGGACCACGCGGCCCTCGGCCTCGAGCTCGTCGAGCGTGCGCTCGTCGGCGAGGTAGCCGCCCTCGCCGTTCTTCAGCGGGACGACGACCTCCTCGCCCCGGCCGTACGCCGAGGTCCAGGCCGTGCCGGTGTTCTCCACGCGCAGCCGCTGGTCGGTGCAGACGAAGGTGCGGTGGTCGTTGCGCACCAGCGCGCCGGGCAGCAGGTGCGCCTCGCAGAGCACCTGGAAGCCGTTGCAGATGCCGAGCACCGGCAGGCCCTCGTGGGCGGCCTCGACGAGCGGCCCCATGACGGGCGCGAAGCGGGCGATCGCGCCGCAGCGCAGGTAGTCGCCGTAGGAGAAGCCGCCGGGCAGGACGACGGCGTCCACGCCGTGCAGGTCGGCGTCGCCGTGCCAGAGCCGGACGGGCTCGCCGCCGGCGAGGCGGACGGCACGGGCGGCGTCGCCGTCGTCCAGCGAGCCGGGGAAGGTGACGACGCCGACGCGGCGGGCCATCAGGCGGTCCCGCCGGCGACGCCGGTCGTGGCGGCGTCGGCCTCGACGGGCGCCACGCGGACGACGTCCTCGATGACCGGGTTGGACAGCAGCACCTCGGCGGCGCGGGCGGCGTCGGCGAGGACCTCCGCCGTCACCTCGCCCTCGACCTCGAGCTCGAAGCGCTTGCCCTGGCGGACCCCCGTGAAGCGACCCAGCCCCAGCCGGGGCAGCGCCGTGGCGACGGCCTTGCCCTGGGGGTCCAGGATCTCGGGCTTCGGCATGACCTCGACGACGACGCGACCCATGCCGCAGACGGTACCGGCGGGCGGACGCCTCACCGGCCGTGCGCCCGCGGGCCGGACGTCAGAGGTCGTCGAGCGGCCCGCCGCGCTCGGCGAGGAGGTCGTCGAGGACGAGGAGCTCGGACTGCTGGCCCGTGGCCATGGCCGTCGCCAGCCGCTGCACCACCGGCAGCTCGGAGCCCTCGGCGCCCGCCTCGGCCATCTCGACGCCGGCGACGTGGTGGGTCGCCATGAGCTGCAGGTAGATCCGCTCGGCCTCGACCCCGTCGGCGGCCTCGAGGCGGGCCATCTGCTCCGCCGTCGCCATGCCGGGCATCTCGGCCACCGAGCCGAGGCCCCCCTCGGGCAGGTCCATGCCGTGGCCGGCGTGCCCGCCGGGGACCTCGTCCATCCACGCCATGACCGGCTCGGTGCGGCCCTGGCCGACGCCCCAGGTCTCGAGCCAGGCGAACATCTGGCCGGCCTGCTGCTGCTGGGTGAGGGCGATGTCGAGGGCGAGCTGGCGCACGTCGGGGTCGTCGGTGCGGTCGCGCACGAGGGTCGACATCTCGACGGCCTGGCGGTGGTGCGCCTGCATGTCGTGCGCGAACCCGACCTCGACCGAGTCCGCGGCGGGCGTCCCCGCCGCGGAGCCCCAGTGCGTCCCGAGGAGCACGCCGAGGACGAGCAGCAGCGCCGCCGACACGACCGTGCCGGCGGCGAGCACCCGGCGCAGCGCCGGCGTCAGGGGCGTCGTCAGGACAGGCCGCCCGTGCAGGCGGCGCCCGGCTCGGGCGTCTGCTCGCCCTGGACGAACTGGTGGAGGAACGGCGCGATGCGCTCGTCCGACGCGTCCTCGAGCGCGAGCTGAGAGCCCCACGCGCTCAACGTGATGGGCGTCTCCATGCCCTCGTACGGGCTGACGAGCGTGTAGTCGTACGGCTCGGCCGCGGCGAGCAGCTGGTCCACCTGCTCCGTCGGCAGCTCGGGGTCGTAGGTGATCCAGACCGCGCCGTGCTCGAGGGAGTGGACGGCGTTCTCGTTCGTCACCGGCTCGGGGTAGACGCCGCAGTTGAGCCACACGGCGTTGTGGTCGCCGCCGGCGGGGGGCGTCGTCGCGTACTCGACGGTGCCCTCGACGTGGTTGCGGCCGAGGTCCTCGTCCGGCAGCTCGACGACGCCGTCGATGGGCGCCTCCAGCGCGGCCTGCTCGGCGGCCGTCTCCTCGCGCGTCGTCACGAGGACGGTCGCGACCGCGGCGACGAGCACGACGACGACGCCGCCCGTCACGCCGATGATGAGGTTGCGCTGACGACGCTCCTTGCGCTGCTGCTGCTTGCGCAGGGCGGCGGCGCGGGCGGCGCGCTCCTCGCGGGGGTTGCTGGGCTGGGCCACGGGGCTCCTCGGGTCTGCACGCCGGACGCGCGTCCGGCCGGGCGGGCTCGTGCCCATCGTCTCACCGTCCGCCGGGTCGTCGGCGCGAGGGCCCGGTGCGACCCTGGCGCCATGCGCCTGACCCACCTCGGCCACTCCACCCTGCTCGTCGAGGCCGGGGGTGCCCGCGTGCTCGTCGACCCCGGTGCCTTCACCCCCGGGTGGGAGGAGCTGCGCGACCTCGACGCCGTCGTCGTCACGCACGCCCACCCCGACCACCTCGACCCCGCCGAGGGCCGCTTCGAGGCCCTCCGTTCGGCCAACCCCGGCGCGCGCGTCCTCGCCGAGCCGCAGACCGCGGGTGACGCCCGCTGGGGCGCCGAGGTCCTCGCGCCGGGCGACGTCACGTCCGTCGGCGCGCTGCCGCTGCGCGCCGTCGGCGGCGAGCACGCGCTCATCCACGAGGACGTGCCGCGCGTCGGCAACGTCGGCGTCCTGCTCGGCGGGGACGGCGAGCCGCTGCTCTTCCACCCCGGCGACGCCTACGCCGAGGCGCCCGAGGGCGTCGACGTCCTGGCCCTGCCGCTGACGGCCCCGTGGACGTCGCTGCGGGAGACCGTGTCCTTCGCCCGCCGTGTCGCGCCGCGGCTGCTCGTACCGGTGCACGACGCGATCGTCTCGGCGCCGGGCCGGGCGGTGTACCTGCGGCAGGTCGACGCGCTCGGGCCCGAGGGCACCGAGGTGCTCGACCTCGCGGGCACCGGCGCCCGCGAGGTCCCGGCGTGAGCACGGCGGCCGCCTCCGCCCGCCGCCACGTCGGCGCGGCCCACGCCGAGCGCGGGGACCGCTGGCCGGGCTGGGGGCCCGGGTACGCGACGACCGACGTCAGCCGGGTCGTGGGCCGGGGCGGCCGGGCCTTCGCGCGCGCCCGCGCCGGGCTCCTCGGCTGGGACGTGCAGCGGCTCGCGGGCGTGCACGTCGACGTGGCGACCCCGCCCGTCGCCGACGGCGTGGAGGTCACCCAGACCGCCGGGCCTGGTGGCCTGCTCGTGGCCCGCTGCCGGGTCCGCGACGTCGTCGACGAGCCCGGTCGGGCCGGCTTCACGTACGAGACGCTGCGGCCGCACCCCGAGGAGGGCTGGGAGAGCTTCGCCCTCGTGCTCGACGGCGAGGACGTCGCGTTCCGCGTCCGCTCGTGGTCGCGCCTCGTCTGGGCCCCGGCGCGCCTCGCCTCCCCCGCGGCCCGCGCCGCCCAGCGGCTCGCCGTCACCCGCTACCTGCGCGCGGCGCGGCAGCTGGCGCGCTGACCCTCGGCCGCGGGGAGCGACCTCACCGATGGACTTCGCTGCCGAAGTGGGCCGAGAGACGCCCCGCTGACCGACGTCGGCAGCGAAGTCGGTCACGAGACGCCCCTCGCGCCCACTTCGGCAGCGAAGTGGGCCACGAGGCGCCCCGCTGACCGACGTCGGCAGCGAAGTGGGCCAGGAGGCGCCCCGCTGGCCGATGTCGGCAGCGACGTGGGGTGGAAGGGCGCCGACCGCGCGAGGTCGACCAGGAGAGGGCCGCCCCGGCGGCGTCAGAGGCCGGCGGCCTCGAGGAGGCGCAGCCACACCTCGCTGATCGTCGGGTAGCTGGGGACCGCGTGCCAGAGCCGGTCCAGCGGCACCTCCCCGACGACGGCGACCGTCGCGGAGTGCAGCAGCTCGGCGACGTCCTGGCCCACGAAGGTGGCGCCGACGACGACGCCGCGGGCGTCGTCGAGGACGAGGCAGGCCCAGCCCGTGTACCCGTCCGCGTGCAGCGAGGACCCGGCAACGGCGATGTCGAGCGCGACGACGCGGACGTCGACGCCGGCCTCCCGCGCCTGCTCCTCCGTGAGCCCGACCGAGGCCACCTCCGGGTCGGTGAAGACGACCTGCGGGACCGCCTGCCGCAGCGCCGTCGTCGCGTACGGCGACCACGGCGCCTGCTCGCCCTGCGCCTCCCCGCGAGCCCGGGCGGCGACGACGTCGCCGACGGCGCGGGCCGCGTACTTGCCCATGTGCGTCAGGGGGGCCAGCCCCGTGACGTCGCCCGCCGCGTAGAGCCACGTGCCCTCGACGCCGCGGACACGGCCCGAGGCGTCGATGTCGAGCGCGGCGCCGGGCTCGAGCCCGACCGTCTCCAGCCCGAGGTCGGTGGTCCGCGGCCGACGGCCGGTCGCGACGAGGAGCTCGTCGGCGACGAGCTCGCGCCCGCTGCTCAGCGTGAGCCGGACCTCGCCGTCGTCGCGGGCGGCGGAGGCGGCGCGGTCGCCGACGACGACCTCGACGCCCTCCTCGCGCAGCGCGTCCGCGACGAGCTCGCCCGCGCGCGGCTCGAAGGCGCCGAGGACGGCGGACCCGCCGACGACGGTCACCTCGGCGCCGAGGCGCCGGAAGGCCGTCGCCATCTCGAGGCCGACGACGCCCGCCCCGAGGACGAGCAGCCGCCGCGGGACCTCGGTGGCCGACGTCGCCTCGCGGCTTCCCCAGTGCGGCACGTCGCCGAGGCCGTCGACCGGCGGCGTCGTCGGCTCGGAGCCGGACGCGACGACGACGGCGTGGCGGGCGACGAGCGTGGTGACCTGCCCGTCCTCGGCCGTCACGACGACGCGGCGCTCCCCGTCGAGGCGCGCGGTCCCGCGGACGAGGGAGAGGCCGGCGCCCTCCACCCACTCGACCTGGGAGGAGTCGTCGTACCCGCTCGTGAAGGAGGTGCGACGGTCGAGGACCGCCTGCACGTCGACCTCGCCGGTGACGGCCGCCGCCGCGCCGGGGAGCCGCCGCGCCGCCGCGAGCGCCGCCGTCGGGCGCAGCAGCGCCTTGCTCGGCATGCACGCCCAGTACGAGCACTCGCCCCCGACGAGCTCGTTCTCGACGACCACGACGTCCGCCAGCCCGCCCCGGTGGGCACGGTCCGCGACGTTCTCGCCCGTCGACCCGCCGCCGACCACGACGACGTCGACCTCGCGCTCGGTGCCCGTGCCGCTGCTCTCGCTCATGGTCGCGACGATGCCCCAGCCCCGGTCCCCCGGCACCCCGACGCCGCCGACCCCTCAGCGCGACGTGTGGCCACGTCGCCGTCCCTCGGTGCCGTCATCCCGCGACGTGTGGCCACGTGGTGGCGAGCACGCACCCGACGGGGAGCACGTGGCCACACGTCGCGATGGGGGGCGGGCGCGCGCAGCGTCATGGCCACACGTCGCGGTGGTGGTGGGCGGCCGGCGAGGTCGGTCAGCGGTGGCGGTGGTGGTCCTCGTCGCGGTGGGCGTCGCGCAGGTGGTCACGGAGGGCGTCGCCGCCGAAGTCGTCGCGCAGGTGCCGCCAGACGGTGTGGACGTGGTCGGCGCCGTGCTGGGTGTTGTCGAGCTCGACGAGCATGCTCGGCGCGCGGACGCCGTAGTAGTGGCCCTCGCCCCGCTCGAGCGAGCCGAGCCACGTCATCTCCACGCCGCCGAGGCCGTCGGCGACGAGGTCCTCCCAGCACGCCGCGGCGGACGCGGCCGGGGCGCGCCGCAGGTAGTGCCGCAGCAGCGCCTCGAGCGACGCCTGCGCCGCCGGCGGCATGTCGCGGTGCGCCAGCCCCGCGGGGATGACGGAGGGGTCGGCCACGGGGTCGGTGCCCGTGAGGACGTCGGCGGGGGCGACGTCGTCCGGGCGGGCGACGGCGAGCCGGTCCGGGTCCAGGGCCGCGAGGACGTCGCGGGCCAGGTCCTCCTCGGGCGCGAGCAGCCGCCAGCCCGCCCGCGACCCGTGCGGGACGACCGCCGGCTGGGCGCCGACGAAGTGCGGCGTCACGGTGACCCGCTCGTCGGCGACGGCGACGTGCACGGACAGGTGGTGGCCGCTGACCCGCCAGCCCCAGGGCCCGTCGCCCGGCGTGCCCTCGAGGCGGAGGGAGTAGGGGTCCGGGTCGTCGCGGCCCTCCAGCGAGGCGGGCTCGAGCGGCCCGCCGGCCGCCGCGGCCGCGAGGTGCTGGCGGACCCGCTCCAGCTCGACGGCGCCGCGCAGGAGCCCGCTGCCGCCCTCGCGGTCGTCGCCCGTGCTCGCCAGCAGCGCCTCCGCCGCCGCGAGCGCCCCGCCCGCGAGGTCGCCGAGCACGAGGCCCGGGTGACGCCCGTCGACGAAGGTCCACGAGCGGCGGTCCGGGCCGGCCCGCTCGGCCAGCCGCCGCCGTCCGTCGTCGTCCAGCGCGGCGAGGAGGGCGCGGGCGGCGGCGGTGGTGGCCCGGGCGGTGGCGGGGTCGCGGACGGGCCGGGGCCCGGACGGGGTGGCGGTCACGAGGTCACCCTGCGGCGGGGCCGCCGGCGCGGCGACCCGGCGCCGCCGGAGCGCCTCAGCCCCAGCGCCGCCCGGTGATGCGCTCGTACGCCTCGACGTAGCGGCCGCGCGTGGCGGCGACGACGTCGTCCGGCAGCGGCGGCGGGGGCGCGTCCGCGCCGCGGTCCCAGCCCGAGGCGTCCGACAGGAGCCAGTCGCGGACGAACTGCTTGTCGAAGCTGGGCTGGGCGCGGCCCGGCTCCCACGACGCGGCGTCCCAGAACCTGGACGAGTCCGGCGTCAGCACCTCGTCGGCGAGGACGAGCGCGTCCGCCGCCGCCGGGTCCGCGAGGTCGGTGCCCGGCGGCAGGCCCAGCTCGATCTTGGTGTCCGCCAGCAGGACCCCGCGCTCGCGGGCCACGCGCTCCCCCAGCGCGTACAGCTCCAGGGTGATCTCGCGGGCCCGCCCGGCGAGCGCCCCGCCGAGCTCGTCCGCCACGACGGCGAACGGGACGTTCTCGTCGTGCCCCACCTCGGCCTTCGTCGCGGGGGTGAAGACGGGCGCCTCCAGGCGCGAGCCGTCCACGAGCCCCGGCGGCAGCTCGACGCCGCACACGGCGCCGGTGGCGCGGTAGTCGAGCAGGCCCGAGCCGGTGAGGTAGCCCCGGGCCACGCACTCGACCGGCAGCATCTCGAGCCGCCGGCAGCGGACCGCCCGGCCGGCCACCGCGGCGGGCACCCCGGCGGAGGCGTCGTCCGGGCCGACGTCGGCGGAGAGCACGTGGTCGGGCACCCTGAGGCCCTCGTCGGCGAGCCGCTCGAACCACCAGAGGCTCAGGGCGGTGAGGACGGCGCCCTTGTCCGGCACGGGCGAGGGGAGCACGTGGTCGAACGCCGAGACCCGGTCGCTGGCGACGACGAGCAGGTCACCGGTCCCCGGTGCGGCCGAGGCGGGCTCGTAGAGGTCGCGCACCTTGCCGGAGCGCACGTGCCGCCAGCCCGGCAGCTCCACGGGCGCCTCGGCGGCGTCGGCGGCGCTCACGCCCCCTCCCCCGCGACCGCGGCGGCGATGTCCGTGCGGGCCTGCCCGCCCTCCAGCGAGACGGCGGCGAGCGCGGCGTAGGCGGTCTCGCGGGCCTCGTGCGCGTCCGGCCCGACGCCGACGAGCGAGAGCACCCGGCCCCCGGCCGTCACGAGCTCCCCGTCCTCGCGGGCCGCCGTGCCGGCGTGCAGCACCGCGGCGCCCGGGACGGCGGAGGCCTCGGCGAGGCCGCCGACGACGTCGCCCCGCCGGGGGGCGTCCGGGTAGCCGGCGGCCGCGAGGACGACGACGACGGCGCTGCCCGGGGACCACACGAGCGGGTCGAGCTCGGCGAGCCGTCCGCGCGCGGCCGCCCGCAGCACCCCGCCGAGGGGCGTGCGCAGCCGCGGCAGCACGACCTGCGTCTCCGGGTCGCCGAAGCGGACGTTGAACTCGACGACGCGCACGCCGCGCGAGGTGAGGGCGAGCCCGCAGTAGAGGACGCCGGCGAAAGGGGTGCCGCGGCGGGCCATCTCGGCGACGACCGGCCGCGCGACCCGCCCGAGCACCTCGTCGACGAGACCCTCCGGCGCCCACGGCAGCGGCGAGTAGGCACCCATCCCCCCCGTGTTGGGACCGTCGTCCCCGTCGCGCAGGCGCTTGAAGTCTTGCGCCGGGACGAGCGGGACGACGTCGGTGCCGTCGCAGAGGACGAAGAGGGAGACCTCGGGGCCGTCGAGGAAGTCCTCCACGACGACGGCGCGGGCCCCCGCGGCGCCGGCGGCGTCGCCCTCGAGGCAGGCGCGCGCGTGGGCGAGCGCCGCGTCGCGGTCGTCGGTGACGACGACGCCCTTGCCGGCGGCCAGGCCGTCGTCCTTGACGACGTGGGGGGCGCCGAAGGCGTCGAGGGCCGCCGCCACCTGGTCGAGGTCGGTGCACACGTGCGCCATGGCCGTCGGGACGCCGGCGGCCGCCATGACCTCCTTGGCGAAGGCCTTGCTGCCCTCGAGCCGCGCCGCCGCCGCCGAGGGGCCGAAGCAGTCCACGCCCGCCGCGCGCACGGCGTCCGCCACCCCCGCGACGAGCGGTGCCTCCGGGCCCACCACGACGAGGTCGACGTCCCGGGCCGTGGCGAGCGCCGCCACGGCGGCCCCGTCCAGCGGGTCGACCGCGAGGACCTCGGCGACGTCGGTCATGCCCGGGCCACCGGGGGCCACGAGCACCTCCTCGACGTCGTCGTCGGCCCCGAGGGCGACGGCGAGGGCGTGCTCACGAGCACCGGACCCGACCACGAGGACGCGCACGGCCCGCAGCGTAGGGCCGGGCCCGGCGGCTCCTCCCGGACGTCCGTCGGCCGCGCTCAGATGAGCGCTGGTTGGTCACAATCGAGAGAAGTCCTTGACAGCGGCGCCCGCCGCCCGTTGTCATCTGCTCGGGCGCCGACGCCCGACACCGCCTCGGCCCGGACGACGTGCAGCGCACGGCCACCGGGCCCCGACGAGACCGACGAGCACCCCGGCCACCGCCCCGCCCCCGCGCGGCACCCCGGCCGGGCACAGCCCCCAGCGACGCCCGCGGCCCGCCGCGGCCCCCGGAAGGACTTCCCTGCATGAGCGCACGACGACGTGCTCCGATCGCCCTCGCCACCCTCACGACGGTCGCCCTCGCCACGTCGGCGTGCGGCGGCGCCGGTGGTGGCGCCGGCGGCGGTGGCGGCGGCCAGGACGGCGACGCCCAGAGCATCTCCGTGATCATGGTGAACAACCCCCAGATGGAGGACCTGCAGGAGCTCACGGCGGACAACTTCACCGCCGAGACCGGCATCACGGTCAACTTCGTCGTCCAGCCGGAGAACGAGGTCCGCGCCCAGATCGCGCAGGACTTCGCCGCGCAGGCGGGCCAGTACGACGTCGCCACGATCAGCAACTACGAGGTGCCGTTCTTCTCGACGAACGAGTGGCTCGCACCGCTCACCGAGTACGCCGAGGGCGACACGGAGTTCAACCAGGCGGACATCCTCCAGCCCATCGCCGACGGCCTCACCGTCGACGGCGAGATCTACGCCGAGCCCTTCTACGGCGAGTCCTCCTTCCTCATGTACCGCACCGACCTCTTCGACCAGGCCGGCCTCACCATGCCGGAGAACCCCACCTGGCAGGAGGTCGCGGCCCTCGCCGAGCAGATCGACGACCCGAGCGGCACCCGCGGCATCTGCCTGCGCGGCCTCCCGGGCTGGGGCCAGGTCTTCGCCCCGCTGACGACCGTCGTCAACACCTTCGGCGGCACGTGGTTCGACGAGGACTGGACCCCGCAGGTCAACTCGCCCGAGTTCGTCGAGGCGACGCAGTTCTACGTCGACCTGGTCCAGCAGCACGGCGAGACGGGTGCGGCCCAGGCGGGCTTCACCGAGTGCCTCAACGCCATGACCCAGGGCGGCACGGCCATGTGGTACGACGCGACGTCGGCCGCCGGCTCCCTCGAGGCCGAGGGCTCGCCCGTCGCCGGCAACATCGGCTACGCGCCGGCGCCGGTCGTCGAGACCGACTCCTCCGGCTGGCTGTACAGCTGGGCGTGGGGCGTCCAGGCCGCGTCCGAGAAGAAGGACGCCGCGTGGGAGTTCGTCTCCTGGGCCTCCAGCCAGGAGTACGAGGAGCTCGTCGGCGAGGAGCTCGGCTGGTCCCGCGTGCCGGCCGGCAAGCGCAGCTCGACCTACGAGAACGACCAGTACCTCGAGGTCGCGGGCGCCTTCGCCGAGGCCACCGAGGCGGCCATCTCCTCGGCCGACCCGAACAACCCGGGCGTGCAGCCGCGCCCGGCCCCCGGCATCCAGTTCGTCGCCATCCCCGAGTTCGCCGACCTCGCCACCGGCATCTCCGAGGGCATCAGCTCGAACATCGCCGGGCAGGGCACCGTCCAGGAGACGCTCGACGCCGGCCAGACCGACGCCGAGGCCGTCGCGGAGAACTACCAGGAGTGACGCACCGGGCCGGCCCCGCCACCGCGGCGGGGCCGGCCCCTGCACGTCGGCCCGCCGCCGCGCCCCGCCCCCGACGGGGCGCGGTGGCAGGCCCGCCCCCCGAGCACCACCCGCCACGGCAGGAGAGCCCATGAGCGTCGACGAGACCACCGCGCGGCAGCGGACCGTGCTGCAGTCCCCCGCGCCCCAGCAGCAGCGCACCGCCTCGCGCAGGGCCGGGTGGGTGCGCCGCGCACCGCTCATGCCCGCGCTCGTCTTCGTCGTGGTCATGACGCAGCTGCCGTTCCTGGCGACCATCGTCATCTCGTTCATGGACTGGCAGGCGCTGCGCCCGAACGAGCGCGGCTTCGCCGGCCTCGGCAACTACGCCCAGGTCTTCACCGACGCGGGCCTGCGCTCGTCGGTCATCACGACGATCGTGCTGACCGTCGTCGTCGTGGCCGTCAGCCTGGTGCTCGGGCTGCTCATCGCCCTGCTGCTCGACCGCAAGTTCTTCGGCCGCGGCGCCGTCCGCACGTTGATGATCGCGCCCTTCCTCGTGGTGCCCGTCGCCGCGGCGCTGCTGTGGAAGCACGCGATCCTCAACCCCAGCTACGGCCTCATCAACGGCACGCTCACGTGGGTGTGGGGCCTGTTCGGCGCCCGCCCGCCGCAGATCGCGTGGCTGACGGAGTTCCCGCTGCTGTCGATCGAGCTGGCGCTCATCTGGCAGTGGACGCCGTTCATGATGCTGATCCTCCTGGCCGGCCTGCAGAGCCGACCGGCCGACGCCTTCGAGGCGGCCAAGATGGACGGAGCGAGCCCGCTGCAGGCGTTCCGCTACATCACGCTGCCGCACCTGCGCCGCTACATCGAGCTGGGCGCCACCCTCGGCGCCATCTACATCGTCCAGAACTTCGACGCCGTCTTCACGATGACCTCGGGCGCGCTCGGCACGGCCAACCTGCCGTACACGATCTACCAGACCTTCTTCGTCCGGCAGGACTACGGCCTCGCCGCCGCCCAGGGCGTCATCGTCGTCATCGGCACGATCATCGTGGCGACCTTCGCGCTGCGCTCCGTCTCGTCGCTGCTCAAGGAGGACAGCTGATGGCTGCCCACGTCCCCAGCCCCTCCGCCTCCCGGGCGGCCGTCGACGCGTCGGAGCCCCGGCCCGCGCAGCAGACCTACCGCAAGCACTCCCCCCTGAGCCGGCCCAACCCGCTGTGGGGCGTGGCCGCCTGGGCGGTCGGGCTGGTCTTCGCCATCCCGGTCCTGTGGATGCTGCTCACCTCGTTCCACAGCGAGGTCGACGCCGCCACGAACCCGCCGTCGCTCCTCGCCCCGCTGACGCTCGACGGGTACAAGAGCTTCTTCGGCAACGCGAACGCGTTTCCGTCGCTCATCAACTCCGCGACGGCGTCGGTCGTCTCGACGCTCCTGGTCCTCGCCCTGGCGATCCCCGCGGCGTACGCGCTGTCGATCCGCCCGGTGAAGAAGTGGTCGGACGTCCTCTTCTTCCTGCTCTCGACGCGCTTCCTGCCGATCGTCGCGGCGCTGCTGCCGCTGTACCTCTTCGCCGTGCGCACCGGCTCGCTCGACCAGATCGGGCTGCTCATCGCCCTCTACACGACGATGAACCTGCCCATCGCGATCTGGATGATGCGCTCGTTCCTCGCCGAGGTGCCGGTCGAGATGCTCGAGGCGGCCCAGCTCGACGGCGCCGGGCTCATCCGGACGCTGCGCAGCGTCGTCGCCCCCGTCGCGATGCCCGGCATCGCGGCCACCGCCCTCATCTGCTTCATCTTCAGCTGGCAGGAGCTCCTCCTGGCCCGGACGCTGACCGGCGTCGTCGCCGGCACCGCGCCCGTCTTCCTCACGAGCTTCGTCACGAGCCAGGGCCTCTTCCTCGCCCAGGTCTGCGCCGCCGCCGTCGTCGTCAGCCTCCCCGTCCTCGCCGCCGGCTTCGCGGCGCAGGACAAGCTCGTCCAGGGGCTGTCGCTCGGCGCCGTCAAGTGAGGCCCGCCCCCTCCCGGACCCGCCCGCCAGGCCGCCCCGTGCTCCCGCGCGACCAGACCGGAGACCTCCGATGACCTCAGACACCACGACGGGTGCCCGCCCGCTGTCCGCCGCGACGCTCGCCGACCCGCCGGCCGGGCTGCCCGTGCCCACGTACGACCGGTCCCGCGTGACCGCCGGGATCGTCCACTTCGGCGTCGGGGGCTTCCACCGGGCCCACGAGGCCATGTACCTCGACCGCCTCATGGAGGACGGCAAGGCCCTCGACTGGGGCATCTGCGGCGTCGGCGTCCTGCCCGGCGACCGCCGGATGGCCGACGTCATGGCCGCCCAGGACTGCCTCTACACGCTCGTCCTCAAGCACCCGGACGGCACGTACGAGCCCCGGGTGGTCGGCTCGCTCGTGGAGTACCTCTTCGCGCCGGACGACCCCGAGGCCGTGCTCGAGAGGATGGCCGACCCGGCGGTCCGGATCGTCTCCATGACCGTCACCGAGGGCGGGTACCACGTGCACCCCGTCACCGGGGAGCTGGACACGAGGGACGAGCGGCTGCGCGCCGACCTCGAGGACGACGTCGAGAGCCCCACGCCCCGCACGGCCTTCGCCTTCATCACCGAGGCGCTGCGCCGCCGCCGCGACCGCGGCGTGCCGGCGTTCACGGTGATGTCCTGCGACAACATCCAGGGCAACGGCGACGTCGCCCACCGGATGGTGACGGCGTACGTGCGGGCCCGGGACGAGCGCACCGGTGGCGACCTGGCCGACTACCTCGAGCGGGAGGTCACCTTCCCCAACTCGATGGTCGACCGCATCACGCCCGTCACGGCCGACGCCGACCGCGAGGCCGTCCGCGAGCGCTTCGGCGTCGAGGACGCGTGGCCCGTCGTCGCCGAGCCCTTCGCCCAGTGGGTCCTCGAGGACCGCTTCGGCGACGGCCGCCCGCCGCTCGAGGAGGTGGGGGTCCAGGTCGTCGATGACGTCCACCCCTACGAGCTCATGAAGCTGCGGCTGCTCAACGCGAGCCACCAGGCGCTCTGCTACCTGGGCTACCTCGCCGGCCACCGCTACGCGCACGAGGTCTGCTCGGAGCAGCTCTTCGCCGACTTCCTCCTCGCCTACATGGACGACGAGGCGACCCCGACCCTGCAGCCGGTGCCGGGCGTCGACCTCGACGCCTACAAGCCGGGCCTCGTCGAGCGCTTCGCCAACCCCGAGGTGCGGGACACCCTGGCCCGGCTGTGCGCGGACTCCAGCAACCGCATCCCCACGTGGCTCGTGCCCCTCACCCGCGAGAACCTCGCCGCCGGCCGGTCGGTCGAGCACGCGGCGCTCGTCATCGCCGCGTGGGCGCGCTACGCCGAGGGCGTCGACGAGCAGGGCGAGCCGATCGAGGTCGTCGACGCCGACGCCGAGGGCCGTGTCGCCGCCGCGAAGGCACAGCTCGAGGGCGACGACCTCGCGTTCCTCCGGGACGAGGACCTCTTCGGCGACCTCGCCGAGCAGGAGGCGTTCACGACGCCGTACCGCGCGTCCCTCGCGTCGCTGCACTCCCACGGCGCGCGGCGCACGCTCGAGGAGCACCTGGCCCGCACCCGGGCCTGAGGCCCCGTCCGGTGCGTGCGCCCCGCCGCGCGCACCGGACGAGGCCCGTCCGGCGGCCGCCGACGCCCGCGCCTAGCGTGGTCCCGTGCGCGTCGTGGTCGCCGTCGACTCCTTCAAGGGGTCCCTCACGACCACCGACGCCGGCGCCGCGGTCCGGGCCGGCGTCCTCGCCGCCCGGCCCGACGCGGACGTCGTCGTCCTCCCCGTGGCCGACGGCGGCGAGGGCACGACCGACTGCCTGGCCGCGGCGTGGGGCACCCCGCTGCGGCGGAGCGTCACGACCGACGCGCTGGGCCGTCCGACCACCGCCACGTGGGCGCTCTCCGCGGACGGCGCCCGCGCCGTCGTCGAGGTGGCGGCCGCGAGCGGGCTGCCCGCCGTCGCGGACGTCCCCGCCGACCCCCGCGGCACCTCGACGCTCGGCACCGGCCGCCTCCTCGTCGAGGCGCTCGACGCCGGGGCCGAGGAGGTCCTCCTCTGCCTCGGCGGCAGCGCGACGACCGACGGCGGCGCCGGCCTCCTCGTCGCCCTCGGCGGCCGCCTCCTCGACGCCGACGGCCGCGACCTCCCGCCCGGCGGCGGCGCCCTGACCGCGCTCGACCGGGTCGACCTGTCCGCCCTGCACCCGCGCGCCCGCGGTGCCCGGTGGCGGCTGGCGTGCGACGTCACCAACCCGCTGCTCGGCCCGCGCGGCGCCGCGGCGGTCTACGGCCCGCAGAAGGGCGCCGGCCCGGACGACGTCGCGGCGCTCGACGCCGGGCTGGCCCGGCTCGCGGCCGCGCTGCGGGGGGCCACGGGCGTCGACGTCGCCGACCTGCCCGGCGCCGGGGCCGCCGGCGGCGCGCCCGCCCCGCTCGTCGCGGCGCTCGGGGCGACCCTCGAGCCCGGGGCGCCGCTCGTCCTCGGCGAGGTCGGGCTGCCCGCCGCGCTGGCCGGCGGCGCCGACCTCGTGCTGACGGGCGAGGGCTCGTGCGACGAGCAGTCGGTGCAGGGCAAGGTCGTCGACGGCGTCGCCGCGGCCGTCCGGGCCGCGCCGGCCGCGGCCGGGGCGCCCGTCGTCGTCCTCGCGGGACGGGTGGCCGTGGCGCCGGCCGTGCTGGCGGCGGCCGGCGTGACGGCGGCCTTCGGCCTCGCCCCGGGCCCGGCGTCGCTCGACGAGCTGCGCGCGGACGCCGCCCCGCTGCTGGCGGACCTCGCCGAGCGCGTCGTCCGCCTCGTCGGCCGGGACGCCCGCTGAGCCGCCGCCGCCCGCCGCCCGGCGACGGCGCGGTCGACGGGCCCGACGACCGCGAGCACGACGCGCTCCCCCGCACCGCGCGGCTGGCGCGGGCCGTCGAGCGCGAGGGCGGCGCCTGCGCCTGGTGCCGGCGGCCCTTCACCCCGCTCGTCGTCCCGACGACCGACCACCTCGTCCCCCGCGTCCGCGGCGGACCGTCGTGGCTGGAGAACGAGGTGGCCGCCTGCTCGCGCTGCAACCGCGCCCGCGGCCACCTCGGCGCGGCCGACTGGGTCCGCGAGTGCCGGGGGCGGGGGTGGGACCCCGACGTCGACCACCTGCTCGCGGTGGTCGTCGAGCTCGGGGCCACGACGCGGCGCCGCGGCGGCCACCGCCGGGCGCGCGACGCCGCCGAGGCCCAGGAGCGGCGCCTGCGCCGCCTCGCCTGAGCCCGCCGCCGCCCGCCGTCCACCCGTCGGGCGGCGCGCCCCCGCCGTCCGGACGCGTTGCTAGCGTCCCGGGCGTGGACCTGGTGGAGGCCCTGCGCCGGGGCGACGGCGGTTTCCTGCTCTTCGGCCTCACCCCGCCGAAGGCGTCCGCGTCCGGCGAGGACGTCGCGCGCATCGCCGACCTCACGCTCGAGCGGCTGCGCACGGCGGACCCCGACGGGGTCGTGCTCTACGACATCACCGACGAGGGCGACCGCAACGACGTCGAGCGGCCCTTCCCCTTCCTCCCGACGGTGGACCCGGCGCAGTTCCTCGCCGACCACCTGCGCGGGTGGGACAAGCCGGCGGTCGTCTACCGGTCCGTGGGCAAGTACCCGGAGGCCGAGCTGCGGCGCTGGATGCGCGACCAGCCCGCGGACCGCGTCGTCTCGACGCTCGTCGGGGCCGCGTCCAGCGCGTCGGTCGGCCTCACGTCGCTGGCCCGCGCGTACGACGTGCAGCGCGAGGAGCACCCGGGGCTGCTCGCGGGCGGCGTCGTCATCCCCGAGCGGCACACGAACCGCGGCGACGAGCACGTGCGGATGCTCGACAAGCAGGCGCGCGGCTGCGCCTTCTTCGTGAGCCAGGTGCTCTACGACGCCAACGCGGCCAAGACCCTCGTCTCGGACTACCGCGACGGGTGCGACGCCCGCGGGGTCGCGCCGCGGCCGCTCGTCTTCACCGTCTCGGTGTGCGGCTCGACGCGGACGCTCGACTTCCTCACGTGGCTGGGCGTCCAGGTGCCCCGCTGGGTGCGGGGGGACCTCCTGCGCGCCCAGGACACCCTCGTCGCGTCGACCGAGCACGCCGCCGCGGTCGCCGCGGACGTCGTCGCCTACTGCCGACGGCTCGACGTCCCCGTCGGCCTCGCCGTCGAGAGCGTCTCGAGCCGGCGCACCGAGATCGAGGCGGCCGTCGACCTCGCCGCCGACCTCCGCGCCCTGCTGGACGGCTGAGGCCGGCGGCGGGTCAGCCCTCCCGCCCGTCGTCGGCGGTCATGCGGGACCCGGCCACGGGCCCCCTCTGCAGCATCCGCCGTCGGCGACGAACGAGGAGCCGGTGACGCAGGAGGCGTCGTCGCCGCAGAGGAGGGCGACGACGGCGGCCGTCTCGGGCGCCGAGCCGACCCGTCCGACCGGCACGCCGGGGCGGGGCTCCGAGGCCGGGTCCACGTCCTCGGCGCCGGTCAGCGGCGTCGCGATCTCGCCCGGCCCGACGCTGTCGACGGTGGTGCCGTGCTGCGCCGGCTCGACCGCCGCCGTCCTCACCAGCCCGCCGAGCCCGTGCTCGGCGGCCACGTGGTCGCTCGCGCCGACCCGGGGCGCGTGCTCGTGGACGCTCGTGACGGCGACGAGGCGGCCGCCGCCCCCCTGGGCGACCATGCGTCGCGCCGCCCGCCGGAGGGTGAGGAAGGCGCCGTCGAGGTCGACCCGCCTGCGGGTGCGCCACTCCTCGGAGGGCAGGTCGAGGAACGGCCCGCCGCCGCCGCCCCCGGCGTCGGCGACGAGCACGCGCAGCTCCCCGCCGAGGGCGTCCGCCGGCTCGTCGACGACGTCGGCGGCCCCCGGCAGCTGCTCGAGGTCGAGCCGCCGCACCTCCGCGCGGCGGCCGAGGGCGCGCACCTCCTCGGCCGTGCCCAGCGCGCCCTCCGCGTCGGCGTGCCAGGTGATGCCGACGTCGAACCCGTCGCGGGCGAGGCGCACCGCGGTGGCCTTGCCGATGCCGGGGTCCGAGGCGGTGACGATCACGGTGCGGCTCATCACCCGACGCCAGGTCGCCCCCCGCCGCCCCGCACGGCCGGAGCCCGCGGGGACGACCGGCTGCTCAGAGCAGGTACTGGAAGGCGGGGCTGCCCGGCTCGAGCCGCTCGACGTCGAGGCCCGAGGCCGTCATCCGCGCCAGCAGCGGCGCGAGGTCCCCGGGGCGCGCGATCTCGAGGCCGATGAGGGCCGGCCCGGTCTCGCGGTTGTTGCGCTTGAGGTACTCGAAGCGGGTGATGTCGTCGTCGGGGCCGAGGACCTCGTCGAGGAAGGTGCGCAGGGCGCCGGGCTCCTGGGCGAACTGCACGAGGAAGTAGTGCTTGAGCCCCTCGTGGACGAGCGAGCGCTCGACGACCTCGCCGTAGCGGCTCACGTCGTTGTTGCCGCCGGAGAGCACGCAGACGACGTCCTGGCCCGGCTCGACGAGAACGACGTCGCCCAGCGCCGCCGAGGCGAGGGCCCCCGCGGGCTCGGCGATGATGCCGTCCACCTGGTAGAGCGCGAGCATCTCCGTGCAGACCCGCCCCTCGGCGACCGCGACGAGCTCGGCCCCGCTGTCCCGGACCAGCGGCAGCGTGACGTGCCCGGCGGTGCGGACGGCGGCGCCGTCGACGAAGGTCTCGACCTCGCGGAGCGGCACGGGCCGGCCGGCGGCGAGCGCCGCGGCCATGGACGCGGCCCCGGCCGGCTCGACGCCGACGAGGCGGGTGCCGGGGTGGCGCGCGGCGAACCACGTGCCGGTGCCGGCGAGGAGCCCCCCGCCCCCGACGGGCACGACGACGACGTCGGGGACCCGCCCCGTCAGGGCCAGGTGCTGCTCGGCGACCTCGCAGGCCACCGTCCCCTGGCCCGCGACGGTGCGGGGGTCGTCGAAGGCGGGGACGACGACGGCGCCCGTGCGCCCGGCCTCCTCGCGGGTGGCCGTCACGGCGTCGTCGTAGACGTCGCCGACGACGACGACCTCGCAGACGTCCCCGCCGAGGGCGGCGATCCGCTCGCGCTTCTGGCGCGGCGTCGTCCGCGGCACCATGACGCGGCCCCGGACGCCGAGCTCGCGGCAGGCCGCCGCGACGCCCTGGCCGTGGTTGCCGGCGCTGGCGCACACGACGCCGCGCGCGAGCTCGTCCGCCGACAGCTGGGCGATGAGGTTGTAGGCCCCACGGACCTTGTAGGACCGCACCGAGGTGAGGTCCTCGCGCTTGAGGGAGACGTGCGCGCCCGTGGCCGCGGACAGGCGCGCCGAGTGCTGCAGCGGCGTCGTGCGCACGACCCCGGCCAGCCGCCGCGCGGCCTCCTCGACGACGTCGGCGGTGACGACGCCGACGTCGGCGGCCGGGCCGCTGGCGCGCGAGGACGCGGGGACCGCCGTCGTGGGCGTCGGAGCGTCGATGGGGTGCCTCCTGCGCGGGCGAGGGCGACGGGCAGCCGCCCGCGCCCAGGCTAGGACCGGGGCACGGGCGGGTCGGCGGGCGTCCGCGGAGCGGGCGGCCGGGGGCTCAGCTCGCCTCGGCGGCGCTGACGGCGGCGACCTCGGTCCGGCCGTGGGCGGCGGGCGTCGCACCGTGGCCGACGCCGGACAGCCGGCCCAGGTGCCGGCGGCTGCCGGTGAGGACGACGACGCCGAGGAGGACGGCGCCCGCCCCCACCCAGAAGGGGACGTGCGGGCTGATGCTCTCGCCGAGGCGCCCGGCGAGCCACGGGGCGACGGCGCCGCCGCCGAAGCGGACGAAGCTGTAGGCGGCCGACGCCGTCGAGCGCTCGGCCGGGGAGACGAGCATGACCCCCTCGGTGACGAGCGTGTTGTTGACGCCGAGGAAGACGCCGGCCACGACGACGCAGGTGGCCAGCACCGCCTTCGAGTCGGTGAAGAGGGCCATGACGGCGAGGTCGAGGGCGAAGAGGACGAGCGCGAGGACGATGCCCGGCAGCGTCCCGACACGGCGCTGCAGCCATGGGGCGAGGAAGACCGAGCTCAGCGCCAGGCAGACGCCCCAGCCGAAGAAGACGCCGCCCACGGCGTAGATGCCGAGGTCCAGCGGGAAGGGCGTGTACGCGAGCAGGGTGAAGAACCCGACGTTGTACAGCAGGGCCGTGACGGCCATGGCCAGCAGGCCGCGGTGGCGCAGGGCGCGGAAGGGGTCGAGCGGCGTCGTCGCCCGGGCCGGGCGGGGCACCTCGGGCAGGAAGACGGCGATGGCCGCGAAGGCGACGGCCATGAGGACGGCGACCCCGAAGAACGGGCCCCGCCACGAGACGCCGCCGAGCAGCCCGCCCAGGAGGGGGCCCGTGGCGATGCCGACCCCGAGCGCGGCCTCGTAGAGGACGATCGCCCCGGCGACGCCGCCGCTGGCCGCGCCGACGATCGTCGCGAGCGCGGTCGCGATGAAGAGCGCGTTGCCGAGCCCCCAGCCGGCCCGGAAGCCGACGATCTCCCCGATCGAGCCGGACGACCCGGCGAGGGCGCTGAAGACGACGATGACGGCGAGCCCGCCGAGCAGCGTGCGCTTCGGCCCGACCCGGCTGGAGATGACGCCGGTGACGAGCATCGCGACGCCGGTCACCGCCATGTAGCTCGTGAAGAGCAGCGAGACCTGCGACGGCGAGGCGTCGAGCTCCTCGCCGATCGGCTTGAGGATGGGGTCGACGAGCCCGATCCCCATGAACGCGATGACGCAGGCGAAGGCGACCGCCCAGACGGCGCGCGGCTGGTCGAGCAGGCTCGACGAGCCCTCGGCGGGCGGGCCGTCCGCGGCGGGCGGGGCGTCGCCGGCCGGCGTGGGGACGGGGGCGCCCCCGCCGGTGGCGGCGGGACGGGCGGGGCGGTGCAGGGCCATGGGTCTCCCTCGGTGCGGGGACCGGCGGCGGTGGCGCGGCGGGGCCGCGGTCGTCGGGGGTCTCGGTGCGGGTCGGGCGTGGCGTCGCCCGGTGGTGGGTCGTGACGGCAGGTCGGTGGTGGGGGGTCAGCCCGGCGTCTCGCCGGCGACGAGCCGGTCGAGGACGGCGACCCCGCGCGCCAGGTCGGCGCGCTCGGAGGGCGTGAGCGCGCCCAGCCCCGGCGCGAGGGCCCGGGCGGCCGCGCGGCGCTGCTCCGCCAGCCGGCGCAGGCCCGCCTCGCTGACGCCCACGAGCACGGCACGGCCGTCCTCGGGGTCGGGCTCCCGCTCCGCCCACCCGCGCTCGACGAGACGGGCGACCAGCGCCGTCGCCGTCGGCTGGGACGTGCGGTCGAGGGCGGCGAGGGTGCTGACGCGCAGCGGCCCCAGCTCCTCGAGCTGGGACAGGGCGCGCCACAGGGCCTGCGGCATGGGGGCGTCGGCCGCCCGGCCGGCCCACCGGGTGAAGCGGGCGGCGGAGACGAGCAGGGCCACGCCGAGCTCCTCGCCGTCGTGCGGCCCGTCCACCATGGGGCCGGGCGGTGGCGCGGCAGAGGTGGTGGTTCGCTCGGGCACACGTCGACAGTACATAGCCTGGCTATGCATGTCGAGCCGGCCGGGGACGACGGAGGGGCGGCACCCGGGTCGCCCCGCGCACCGCCCCTCCCCGGCCTCCGCCGGGCCGCCCCTGCCGGTCAGCGGGACCCGGCCACCGCCGCCCGTCGGGTGTCGTCGCGGATCTGGCCGACGAGCTCGGAGAGCACGTCCTCCAGCGTGACGATGCCCACGACGCCGCCGGTCCCGCCACGCACGGCGGCCAGGTGGGCGCCGTCCTTCTGCATGCGGGCGAGGACGGTGCGCAGCGCCGCGTCGGCGGGCACCTCCGGCAGCGGCCGCAGCCGGTCGGCGCCCACGGGCACCTCGCGGCGGGCGGCGTCGACCTCGAGGAGGTCCTTGATGTGGACGTACCCGTGCAGCACGCCGTCGGCCCCCCGGACGGGGAAGCGCGAGAAGCCCCGCACCGCCACCTCCTCGGCCTGCGCCGGGGTGACGCCGAGCGGCAGGACGGTGACGCGGTCGATGTCGATCATCACGCCCGACACGTGGTGCTCGTCGAACTCGAGGGCCTCGAGCAGGAGCTCGCCCTCGCGGTCGTCGAGCAGCCCGCCCTCGCGCGACTCGGCGACCAGGCCGGCCACCTCGTCCCGCGTGAACACGCTGGCCACCTCGTCGCGGGGCGTGACGCCCAGGAGCCGCAGGATGCGGTTCGCCGCGATGTTGAGGGTCCAGATCAGCGGGTACATGACCTTGACCGTCAGGACCAGGGGCGGCGCCAGGACGAGCGCCGCGCGCTCCGGCCCGGCGATGGCGATGTTCTTCGGCACCATCTCGCCGAGGACCACGTGGAGCAGCGTGACGAGCGCCAGCGCGATGACGAACGAGATCGGGTGGAGCAGCGCCTCCGGCACGCCCGCGGCCGCGAACGGCACCTCGAGCAGGTGCGCGATGGCGGGCTCGGACAGCGCGCCGAGCAGGAGCGAGCAGATCGTGATGCCGAGCTGGGCGCCCGCCATCATGAGCGACACGTTCTCCATGGCGCGCAGGGTCGTGCGGGCGGCCCGGGAGCCCTCCGCCGCCCTCGGCTCGACGAGGGTGCGGCGCGCCGAGATGAGCGCGAACTCCGCCCCGACGAAGAAGGCGTTGAGGGCGAGCAGCAGCGCGGTGAGGCCGAGGCCCAGCCAGTCGTTCATCGGGTCCCCTCCTGCTCGCGGTCGACGGCACCCACGGGCGCGCTGGCGGCGGGCTGCTCCCGCCGCTCCTCGCGGCCGACCTCGTCGGCCGCGTCGTCGTCCTCCTCGTGGTGCTCCTCCACCCGGACCCGCACCGTCTCGATCCGGTGGCCGTCCAGGGCCACCACCTCGAGCGTGATGTCCGATCCGGGCGAGCCGGGCGGGGCGTCGGCGGGCACGGTGACCGTGTCCCCGAGCACGGGCAGGCGCTCCAGGTGGAGGGTCACGAGCCCTCCGAGGGTGTCGTAGTCCTCGTGCTCCGGGACGACGACGCCGAGCAGCTCGCCGGCCTCGTCCGGGCGGAGGTTGCCCGCGAGGGTCCAGCGCCCGTCGGCGTCCGGCGGCACGGCCTCCTCCTCGGGGTCGTGCTCGTCGCGGACCTCGCCGACGAGCTCCTCGACGAGGTCCTCGAGGGTCACGAGGCCCGCGACGTCGCCGAACTCGTCGACGACGACGGCCATCTGCAGGCCGCCCTCGCGCAGCTGGTCGAGGAGGGCGTCCAGCGGGACCGTGTCGGGCACGTGGACCGCGGGGGCCATGACCTCGGCCACCGTCGTGGCCGCCCGGCGCTCGAACGGCACCGAGAGCACGTGCCGGACGTGCACCGTGCCGATGGCCTCGTCGTGCTCGGCGTCGAGGACGGGGAAACGCGAGTGGCCCGTGGCCGCCGCCTCCCGCAGCACCTCGTCGAGGCGGTCGCCCGCCTCGGCCGTCGTCATGAGGCCGCGGGGGGTCATGACGTCGCGGGCGCGGCGGTCGCCGAAGGCCAGCGAGCGCTGGACGAGCTCCGCGGTGTCCGCCGCCAGCGTCCCCTTGTCCGCGGAGTGGCGGACGAGGCCGGCCAGCTCCTCGGGCGAGCGGGCGGAGGCGAGCTCCTCCTGCGGCTCGAAGCCGAGGAGCCGGAGGATGCGGTTGGCGGAGCCGTTGCAGAGGCGGATGACGTAGGCGGTGCTCCTGGTGAAGCCCCGCTGGAAGCCGTTGACGAGCTTGGCCGTCCGCATCGGGTCGGCGATGGCGAGGTTCTTCGGCACCAGCTCGCCGAAGAGCATGGTGAGGACCGTCGCGATCGCCAGGGCGAGCACCGTCGAGACCGTGGCCGTCGCGGTCTCCCCGAGCCCGATGCTCTCGAGCGGCCCCTCGATGAGGTCGGCGATGGCCGGCCGCGAGAGGAAGCCGATGGCGAGGTTGGTCACGGTGATGCCCAGCTGGGCGCCGGACAGCTGCGTGGACAGCGTGCGCAGGGAGCGCAGGACGCCCTCGGCGCCGGGCTCGCCCTCGCGGGCCGCCCGCTCGACGGCGCTGCGGTTGATCGTCACGAGGGAGAACTCGGCGGCCACGAAGGCGCCGCAGGCGAGCACCAGGCCGGCCGCGAGGACGAGCAGGAGGACGTCGACGATCACGCGGCGGCCCCGTCGGTGCGGGGCGCGGCGGAGGACGTCAGGGGGCGGGCCGTCGGGCGACCGGAGGGGCGGGACCGGTGGTGGTCACGGTCCCGCGGGGAGGGCGTGGCGCGCGCTCGGCGCACCGCATGGGGGCCCTCCCCGGTCGTACTGTCCCGAGCGTCGGATGGAACGGCGCTCATGGTCTCCTCTCTCGCAGGTGCCGGGGCCCGCGCCGAGAGGGGCGGACCGGTGCGCGGTGGTGCGCACCGGTCCAGTGTGCGGGGTCCTGGGGCCCGGTGAGGGCATCGGTCCCCAGGTGCGCCGCGTCCGGGGGCACCTCCGGCCGGCCGCGGCGGCCGGGCCGGCCTCAGCCGAGGAGGTCGTGCCGGACGACGGACTCCTCGCGGCCGGGCCCGACGCCGACGACGGAGATCCGCGCCCCCGACATCTCCTCGAGCGCCTCGACGTAGCGCTGCGCCGCCGGCGGGAGGTCCTCCCACGTGCGGGCGCCGGAGATGTCCTCCTGCCAGCCCTCGAGCTCGGTGAGCACGGGTCGCGCGTGGTGGAGGTCGGTCTGCGTCGCGGGCAGCTCGTCGAGCCGACGGCCGTCCACCTCGTAGCCGGTGCAGACGGGGATGCGCTCGAGCCCGCCGAGGACGTCGAGCTTGGTCAGCACGAAGTCGGTGACGCCGTTGACGCGGGCGGCGTAGCGCGCGACGGGGGCGTCGTACCAGCCGCACCGACGGGGACGCCCCGTCGTCGTGCCGAACTCCGCGCCCGCCTCGCGCAGGGCGTCGCCCTCGGGGCCGAGCAGCTCGGTGGGGAACGGGCCCTCGCCGACGCGGGTCGTGTACGCCTTGACGACGGCGACGACGCGCGAGACGCGCGTCGGGGGGATGCCGGAGCCGGTGCAGGCGCCGCCCGCCGTCGCGCTGGAGGACGTGACGAACGGGTAGGTGCCGTGGTCGACGTCGAGCATCGTCGCCTGGCCGGCCTCGAGCAGCACCGTCTCGCCGCGGTCGAGCGCCTCGTGGAGGAGCAGGCCGGTGTCGGCGACCATCGGCCGCAGGCGCTCGGCCGACGACAGCAGCTCGTCGAGCACCTCGTCGACCTCGACCGCCCGGCGGTTGTAGACCTTGACGAGGAGGTGGTTCTTCAGCTCGAGGGCCGCCTCGACCTTCTGGCGGAGGATGCTCGCGTCGAAGAGGTCCTGGACCCGCAGGCCGACGCGCGACATCTTGTCGGCGTAGGTGGGGCCGATGCCCCGGCCCGTCGTGCCGATCTTCCGCGAGCCGAGGAACCGCTCGGTGACGCGGTCGAGGACCCGGTTGTAGGGCGGGATGAGGTGCGCGGCGCTGCTGACGACGAGACGGCTCGTGTCGACGCCGCGGGCCTGCAGCCCGTCGATCTCCTCGAAGAGGACCGACAGGTCGACCACGACGCCATTGCCGATGACGGGGGTGACCCCGGGCGTGAGGATGCCGCTCGGCAGCAGGTGGAGCGCGTACTTCTCCTGGCCGACGACGACGGTGTGGCCGGCGTTGTTGCCGCCGTTGAACTTCACGACGTAGTCGAGGCGGTCACCGAGCTGGTCGGTGGCCTTGCCCTTCCCCTCGTCGCCCCACTGGGCCCCCACGAGCACGATGGCGGGCATGGAGCAGCACCTGCTTCCTCGACGTCCGGCGGTCCTCCGCGGACCGCGCACGGCGCCCCGGGACGGCGGCGAGGCTACCGCGCGGGGCCGACGGCGCCCCCCGCGCCGCTCAGCCGGCGGGGAGCAGCTCGGCCGGGGCCGACGGGTCGCAGTCGGCGAGGAAGCGCGCGCAGCGGTCGGCCTCGTCCGCCTCGCCGACGAGGTCGGCGGCCCGGGCCAGCGCGGCGAGGGCGCGCAGGAAGCCCTGGTTGGCGCGGTGGGAGAAGGGCACCGGCCCGGCGCCCCGCCAGCCGGCCCGGCGCAGTGCGTCGAGCCCGCGGTGGTAGCCGGTGCGGGCGAAGGCGTAGGCCGGGACGACCTCGCCGTCGGAGAGTGCGTCCTCCGCGAGGACCGCCCAGGCCAGGCTCGCGGCGGGGGTCCGCGCCGCGATGGTCGCCGTGTCCTCGCCCCGGTCGAGCGCGGCGAGGACGGGGTCCTCGAGGTCGCCCGGCAGGAGGGTGGGCGGCGGGCCGCCCAGGAGGTCGCGGCCGTCGGGCGAGGGGGTCCCCAGAGCGCTCATGGCCCCATCCTGCCGTGCCGTGCGCGCCGCCGGACGGGTGGCGGGACCCGCCGCCGTGCCGCTCCCCGCGGGCGGGACCGCCCCGCCCGCACGTAACCTCCTGCGGTGAGCGCCTTCTCCGGGACCCAGGCGGTGACGCGGCCGTGATCGAGCTGTCGGCCACCCCCACCTCCGCCGTCGTGGTGGTGTCGGGGGACCTGGACCTGTCGACCCGGGACGAGTTCCCCGGCCTCGTCGCGCGGGTGAGCGGCCTGCGCCGCCAGCTCGTCGTCGTCGACCTGTGCCGCACCACGTTCCTCGACTCGACGGGCGCGGCCTTCCTCATCTCCCTCGCGGACTCCTCGCGCCGGCGCGGAGGCCTCACGGTCCTGCGGGGCGGCGACGACCGCGTCCTCTTCGTCCTCGAGGTCTGCGGCGCGCTCGACATGTTCCGCGTCGACGAGGCGCACCGGTGCGCGGACGACGACGCCACGAGCCCCTGGGCCCGCGTCCGCGGCTGACCCGGCCCGCCGCGCCCCGCCTGCTCCGCACGCCCCCGGCATCGTCTAGCGTGGTCGCGTCCTCGACGCGCCGTCGTCGGGGCACCGGAGCAGAACGGGTGGAGGGCCTGGATGTCGGGCGACGGTAAGACCGGGGCACCCCCCAGCGCGGGGACGACGACGACCTCCGAGGACGAGGTCGACGCGGGGTCCGTGCACGTCATCATGGGTCGCGCGAAGACGCGCATCGTCCTGTCGGGCGAGATCGACGCGCTCGTCAGCCCCGACCTCGTCGAGGCCGCCGCCGAGGCGGAGGACGCCGGACGGCCCGTCGAGGTCGACGCGCACCACGTGACCTTCATGGACTCCACGGGCGTGGCCTTCCTCGCCCGCCTGGCGTCGCGGTCGTCGTCGCGGCTGGTGCTCATCCGCCCGCCGGAGGTCGTCCGCTTCCTCATCGAGGTGACCTCGATCAACGACCTGCTCGACGTCGTCGACCACGACCCGGGCGTGGACGACTCCGTCCCGGAGCACTCCGGCGACGACGACCCCGACGGTCCCGACACCGCCGCCTGACGGTCGCCCGGCCCCCACGCACGACGAGAGGCCCCCTCCACGCGCTCGTGGAGGGGGCCTCTCGTCGTCCGGCCGCCGCGGAGTCGCCCCGCCGGACCGGACCGGCCGGGCGACGGGCCCGGCCGGTCGGCGTGTCAGGCCTGGTGGGTGCCGGCGCTGCGCAGGCCCTGGCAGGCGTCGACCACGCGGGCGGTGAGGCCGGCCTCGGCCGCCTTGCCCCACACGCGCGGGTCGTAGGTCTTCTTGTTGCCGACCTCGCCGTCGATCTTGAGGACGCCGTCGTAGTTCTTCAGCATGTGGTCGGCCACGGGGCGCGTGAAGGCGTACTGCGTGTCCGTGTCGATGTTCATCTTCACGACGCCGTGGTCGACGGCCGCGGTGATCTCCTCGGGCAGCGAGCCGGAGCCGCCGTGGAAGACGAGGAGGAACGGCTTGCCGTCGCCCTCGGGCTGGTACTTCTCGGCCACGGCCTTCTGCGCCTGGGCGAGGATCTCGGGGCGGAGCTTGACGTTGCCCGGCTTGTAGACGCCGTGGACGTTGCCGAAGGTGAGGGCCGCCATGTAGAGGCCCTTCTCGCCCAGGCCCAGCGCCTCGGCGGTGGCGAGGGCGTCGTCCTCGGTCGTGTAGAGGTGCTCGTTGATTTCGTTGGCGACGCCGTCCTCCTCGCCGCCGACGACGCCGATCTCGACCTCGAGGACGATGTGGGCCGCGGCGGCCTTCTCGAGCAGCTCGGCGCCGATGCGGAGGTTCTCGTCGAGCAGCACGGCCGAGCCGTCCCACATGTGCGACTGGAAGAGCGGCGCCTGCCCCTTGGCCACGCGCTCGGCGCTGATGTCGAGCAGCGGGCGCACGAAGCCGTCGAGCTTGTCCTTCGGGCAGTGGTCGGTGTGCAGGGCGATGTTGACGTCGTAGCGAGCGGCGACGACGTGCGCGTACTCGGCCAGCGCGACCGAGCCCGTGACCATGTCCTTGACGCCCTGGCCCGAGAGGTACTCGGCCCCACCGGTGCTGACCTGGACGATGCCGTCGCTGCCGGCGTCGGCGAAGCCCTTGATGGCCGCGTTGAGCGTCTGGCTGCTCGTGACGTTGATGGCCGGGTACGCGAAGCGGCCCTCCTTCGCGCGGTGCAGCATCTGCGCGTAGACCTCGGGGCTGGCGATGGGCATCTGCGACTCCTCGTCGTCGGTGGGTCGTCGGTGGGGCGTCGGGCGGGTCGACGGTCGGGCCCCGCGGCGGGCGGCCGCGACCGGGCCCGGTCGGGCGGATCCTTCCACGGCGGGGCGGGGCGGCCTACGGCTGCCGCGGCGGCACCTGGCCGAAGACGTGCCGGCGCACCCAGGCGTGCAGCGCGACGGCGGCGGCGGCGCCCGCGTTCACCGACCGCGTCGACCCCGCCTGGTGGATGGCGAGCACCCGCTCGCACGCCGCGACCGCCTCCGGCGTCAGGCCGCTGCCCTCCTGCCCGAGCAGCAGGACGAGGCGCTCCGGCAGGTCCGTCGTCTCGAGGGGGACCGCGCCGGGCACGTTGTCGACGCCGAGCAGCGGCAGCCCCTCGGCCGCGGCCCACGCGGCGAGCGCCGCCACGTCGGGGTGGTGGTGCACGTGCAGGTAGCGGTCGGTGACCATCGCGCCCCGCCGGTTCCACCGCCGCAGCCCGACGACGTGGACGCCCGCGGCGTTGACGGCGTTCGCCGTCCGCACCACCGAGCCGATGTTGAGGTCGTGACGCCAGTTCTCCACCGCGACGTGGACGCCGGCGCGGCTCCGGTCGAGGTCGTCGCGGACCGCCTCGGTCCGCCAGTACCGGTAGCGGTCGACGACGTTGCGGCGGTCGCCGGCGGCGAGCAGCTCCGGGTCGTACCGGTCGTCGTCGGGCCACGCGTCGCGGCCGCCGGGCCAGGGGCCGACGCCGACCTCGGGCGCGGGGGCGTCGTCCGCCGGGCCGTCCTGCACGCCACCAGCCTCGCGCACCGCCCGGGGCCCTGGTGCGGGCGGGGGCCGCGGAGGACGCTGGGGGCATGACCGAGGAGCAGGGCGTGCCGGCCGACGGACGCGACGGGCCGGAGATCGAGTGCTGGCTGACCGACATGGACGGCGTGCTCGTCCACGAGGGGCACGCGCTGCCGGGGGCGGCGGACTTCCTCCAGCGGCTCGTCGACCGCGAGCGCCGCTTCCTCGTGCTGACGAACAACTCGATGTTCACGCCGCGGGACCTGCGCGCGCGGCTCGCGGCGTCTGGGCTGCACGTGCCGGAGGAGAACATCTGGACGTCGGCGCTCGCGACCGCGCAGTTCCTCGCGCAGCAGGTCCCCGGCGGGTCCGCGTACGTCGTCGGCGAGGCCGGGCTCACGACGGCGGTGCACGAGGTCGGCTACACGATGACGACGTCGTCGCCGGACTACGTGGTGCTCGGCGAGACGCGCACGTACTCCTTCACCGCCATCACGACCGCCATCCGGCTCATCGAGGGCGGCGCCCGCTTCATCGCGACGAACCCCGACCCCACGGGCCCGTCCGCCGAGGGGCCGCTGCCGGCGACGGGCGCCGTGGCCGCGCTCATCACGCGGGCGACCAGGCGCGAGCCGTACGTCGTCGGCAAGCCCAACCCCATGATGTTCCGCAGCGCGATGAACCGGATCGAGGCGCACTCCGAGACGACCGCGATGGTCGGGGACCGGATGGACACGGACGTCGTCGCCGGCATCGAGGCGGGCCTGCAGACGACCCTCGTGCTCACGGGCTCGACCCGCCGCGAGGAGGTCGAGGACTACCCCTTCCGCCCGACGCGGGTGTGCGAGTCCATCGCGGACGTCGTGGACCTCGTCTGACGGCCGCCGCGGCCCCGTCCGGGCGGCGGGCGGCCCCGTCCGGGGCGGGTCGCCGAGGACGCCGGACGGGGCGGCCCGGCGCGGGCTACCGTCGCGCGTCCACCTGACGTCCACCCGCCGTCCACCTCCCGGCCACCCGCCGACGGGGCGGTGCGAGGAGACCCGTGCGCCTCACCGTCCCGCCCCGCGCCCTGCTGCTCCTCCTGCCCGTCGCCGTCCTGCTCGTGGGCGTCAGCGCGGCGATGCACCTCTGGGGCCTGGCCACGCCGGGCGGCGTGCCCTTCGACGGGTACGAGCGGCTGCTCCAGGTGCTCGACGCCGACGCGGAGACGACGCTGCCGACCTGGTTCTCCGCCGGCGTGCTGCTCGTCGGCGCGCTCCTCCTGCTCGACGCCGCCCGCACCGCCCGGGCCCTCGGCGACCGGGCCTGGCGGTCCTGGGCCGTCCTCGCCGCCGCCTTCGCCTACCTCTCCGCGGACGAGGGCAGCCGGCTGCACGAGGCCGGCTCCGCGCTGCTCGACCGGGCCGGCGTCGACACCGGGCTGCGCTTCTCCTGGGTCGTCGTGGCGCTGCCGCTCGTCGTCGCCCTCGCGGCGGCGATGGTGCCCTTCCTGCGCCGCCTGCCGCCGAGGACCGCCGGCACGCTGCTCCTCGCCGGGGCCTTCTACGTCGGCGGCGCCGTGGGCCTCGAGGTCCTCAGCGGGGCGGTGGTCGACGCCACGGCCGTCGGCAGCGCGCCCTACGTCCTCGTCTCGTCGCTCGAGGAGCTGTGCGAGATGGTCGGCGCCGTCCTGCTCGCGTGGGCGGTGGCCGACCACCAGGACCGCCTCCTCGGCGCCGACGGCACGGCCGTCCCGGTGGCCCGGGCGGCCGCCCCGGCTCAGCCGGCCGCGGCCTCGTAGACGGCGAGCAGCTCCGGCGAGCTCGCCGCGGTGGCGCCGCACGTGAGCACCTGGTCGCCCTGGGCCGCGACGAGGTAGGTGGCGCCGTCCTCGAGGCGGCCCGCCGAGAGCTCGCCCGGCACCTCGTCGTCGCCCTGCCGGACGCGGACCTGCTCGTCGGCACCGCCGAGGAAGTCGCGCGTCACGTCGAGGACGACGACGCCGTCCTCCTCCCCCACGACGACGCCCTCGACCGCGAGGTCGGCGCCCGCGAGGGTCTGCTCCCCCACCGGGGCGCAGGCCGCGGCGGGGCCGTCGGCCGCCGGCGCCTCGAGGACGACGGGGGCCGCGGCGGGGTCGTCCGCCGGGGCCGCCGCGGGCGACGTCCCGCCCGTCCCGCACCCGGCGAGCACGGCCGCCGCGACGGCCGCGACGAGGGCCGGGGCCGTCCGCGCCGCGCGGCGGGTGCCGGCGGCTCCGGAGGTGGGGGTGGGAGCGGGGGCGTGGGTGCGGCACCGGGTGGTCATGGCGTGCTCCTGCGCGGTCGGGGACGGCGGCGCCCCTGCGGCGTCCGCTCGCCCCTGGATGTCCGGCCGGGCGCGGCGCCTTACCGCCCGTCAGAGGAGGGGGCGGGCCGCCTCGCCCGACTGCCCGAGGCCCAGCTCGTCGAGGCCGTAGACGGCCAGGTAGTCGAGGCCCTCGGCCTCGATGCGCTCGCGGGCGCCCGTGTCCCGGTCCACGAGGACGGCCACGGCGAGCACCTCGGCGCCGTGGGCCCGGAGCGCCTCGACGGCGGTCATGACGGATCCGCCCGTCGTCATCGTGTCCTCGACGGCGACGACGCGGCGGCCCTCCACCGCGGGCCCCTCGACCTGGCGCTGCAGGCCGTGCGCCTTGCCCTGCTTGCGGACGACGAAGGCGTCGAGCGCGCGGCCCTCGGCCGCGGCGGCGTGGAGCATCGCCCCGGCGACGGGGTCGGCGCCCATCGTCAGGCCCCCGACGGCGTCGGGCGCGAGGCCGAGCCCGTCGACGAGGTCGAGCATGACCCGCCCCACGAGCGGGGCCGCCTCGTGGTGCAGCGTGATGCGGCGGAGGTCGACGTAGTAGTCCGCCTCGGCGCCGCTGGAGAGCGTGACGCGGCCGTGCACGACGGCGGTCTCGCGGATGAGCGCGAGGAGGCGCTCCCGGTCGTCCGCGGCGGCGACGGCGCGGCCCCCGAGGGCACCGGCGGGCTGCGAGGGGGTCTGCGGGGCGTCCACAGACGGTCAGGCTAGCCGCGTCGTCCCCCGTCGCGGCGCCACGACGGCGCTCCCGGGGGCGGTCGCGCCACGGTCCCCGGGTGGACACCGCCCCGGCCGTCGCCGACCCCGCGCCCCCTGCCGCCCCGCCCGGTGCCGGCGGCACCGCCGCCGAGCCGGCGCCGCCCTCGCCCGTGCGGGCGCTCGCCGTCGCGGTGGTCGCGGCCGCGCGGCGCCTGCAGGCCGCCGGGGAGCCGCTGGAGCCGCCCGCGCCCTCGTCGGCCGCCGCGCTCTGCGTCGTGGAGGCGGTGTGGGCCCCGCGGGTGGACGCGGGCACGACGGCGCGGGTGGTGGGGAGGTGCCGGGGCGTCCTGCCGCCGGACGCCGGGGCGGGCGACCTCGTCGCCGCGGTGGACGCCGCGGGCGGGCCGGCGGCGTGGGCGGCCGCGACCGCGACCCGGCACCGCGTCCTCCCCTCGCCGGAGGCCCCGCTCAAGGCCGAGGCGGCCCGGGCGGCGGCCGCCGTCCTCGTCGAGCACGGGCTGGCGTCGACCGCGGCGCTGGTCGGCCTCCTCGCGGCCGTCCGGGCCGACGACGAGGCAGCGCGGGGGCGGTGGGACGCCGTCCGGGGCGCCTGGTGCGCGGTCCCCGGCCAGGCGTCCGGGCGGTCCTGGCACCGGCTCCTCGTGCTCGCCGGCGCCGCGCACGTGGTGCCCGACGAGGACGTCCGCCGCGCGGTGGGGCGGGCGCTGCGCGAGCGGGGCGCCACCGGGTCCCGGGCGCCCGACCCCCTCGCCGCGGCACGCCTGCTCGAGGAGGCCGGCGAGGCCGTGGGCGCGTCGCCGCGCGAGGTCGACCACCTCGTGTGGCGCGACGAGCTGCGGCGCGGGCGGCGGCCGGCGGCGGCCTCGCCCGTCCCGCCCCCGCAGCCCCCCGGGGGGTGGTGAGGTGGGTCCGTGGACGACGGGCGGCAGCGCTACCCCGGCGGGCACCGCCTGCACGGCGTGCCCGGCCCCGTCGAGGCACGGCTGCGGGTCACCGCCCGGGGCCTCGCCGTGGGCCTCGTCGCGGGCGGGCTGCTCGCGGCGGCGGTCGCCGCGCTGCTGGCCGCCGTCACCGGCGCCACCGGCCCGCCACCGGCGACGCCGCCGGGCACCGTCACGACGGACATCACGCTCGCCGTCGTCCTCGTCGCCGCCGTCGTCGGCGCCGGGCTGGGGCTCGGCGCGCAGGTGGTCGCCGCCGTCGCCCTCGCGGTCCTCGGGCGCCGTGGCCGACCGGGGCGGAGGGCCGCGGGCGCCGCGCTGGCCCTGCCCCCGGCCGTGGCCGCCGGCGCGGGCGCCGCCGTCCTCGCGCAGCTCTTCGCCCTGGGGACCGGCCCCGCCGTGGGGACGGTCGCCGCCACGGCGGTCCTGGCCGGGGCGACGGCCGTCGCCGCCCGCGGCTGGTCGACCTCGCCGCCGACCCCGCCGCGGTGAGGCCCCGGCTCTCAGTCCCCGAGCTCGACGACGACGGGCGCGTGGTCGCTCGCGCCCTTGCCCTTGCGCTCCTGGCGGTCGATCGACGCGCCGGTGACGCGGGCGGCGAGCGCCGGCGAGCAGAGGGCGAAGTCGATGCGCATGCCCTCGCGGCGCGGGAAGCGCAGCTGCGTGTAGTCCCAGTACGTGTAGGTGCCCGGCCCCGGCGTGTGCGGGCGCACGACGTCGGCGTACCCGGCGTCGACGACGGCCCGGAAGGCCTCGCGCTCGGGCTCGGAGACGTGCGTGCTCGTGGCGAAGAGCGCCGGGTCCCAGACGTCCTCGTCCAGCGGGGCGACGTTCCAGTCGCCGCACAGCGCCACCTGGGCCTCGGGGTCGTCGGCGAGCCACTGCGCGCCGGCGTCGCGCAGCCGTGCCAGCCACTCGAGCTTGTAGACGTAGTGCGGGTCGTCGAGGGCGCGGCCGTTGGGGACGTAGAGGCTCCAGACGTCCACGCCGCCGCAGCGGGCGCCGACCGCGCGGGCCTCGGCCGCCGCCGGCTCGCCGAAGCCCGGCTGCCCGGGGAAGCCGACCCGCACGTCCTCCAGCCCGACCCGGGACAGCACCGCGACGCCGTTCCACTGGCTCAGGCCGTGGTGCGCGCTCTCGTACCCGGCGGCCCGCAGGGCCTCCTCGGGGAACTGCTCGTCCTTGCACTTGGTCTCCTGGACCGCGAGGACGTCGACGTCGCTGCGCTCGAGCCAGGCGACGAGCCGGTCGAGACGGGCGCGGACGGAGTTGACGTTCCAGGTCGCGATGCGCACGGACGGCGACGCTACCGGCGGCCTCCCAGGGGTGCCGCCCGGTGCCCGGGCCGTCCCGGGCGGCCCGAGGAGGACCTCACCGGGGCGGCACGGCCCGGGGCGCGACGGTCGCTACCGTCGCCCCATGGCGACGGCACTGGTCACGGGCGGCTCCTCCGGCATCGGCGAGGCCTTCGCCCGCGAGCTGGCCCGCCGCGGCCACGACCTCGTCCTCGTGGCCCGGGACCGCTCCCGCCTCGAGCGCACCGCGGAGGAGCTGCGCCGGCGGGCGGTCCACGTCGAGGTGATGACCGCGGACCTCGCCGACCGCGACGACGTCCGCCGCGTCGCCGAGCGTCTCGAGGACCCGGCGCGGCCGGTCGACCTCCTCGTCAACAACGCCGGCTTCGGCGTGCACGCCCGGCTGCTCGACGAGGACACCTCCGTGCACGAGCGCGCCCTCGACGTCATGTGCCGCACGGTGCTCGTGCTGGGCGGCGCCGCCGGGCGGGCCATGCGGGCCCGCGGCCACGGCGGGGTGCTCAACGTCTCCAGCGTCGCCGGCTACGCCACGATGGGCGGCTACTCGGCGGTGAAGTCGTGGGTGACCACGTACACCGAGAGCCTCTCGAACGAGCTGCGCGGCACCGGCGTCGCGGTCAGCGCGGTCTGCCCGGGCTTCGTCCGTACCGAGTTCCACGAGCGGGCGGGCCTGCGGATGAGCAGCATGCCCGACGTCGGCTGGCTCGACGCCGACGACGTCGTCGTCACCGCGCTCGACGACCTGGCCCGCGGTCGCGTGCTCTCGGTGCCGTCGCGGCGGTACGCCGTCGTCACCCAGCTGGCGCGCCACGCCCCGCGGGGCGTGGTCCGGTGGGCGTCGCGCGCGCTGGTGAGCTCGCGCAGCTGACCCCGGCGGAGGACGGCCCGGGCGCAGCAGGGCCGGCCATGGCTCCCCCCGCGGGCCACGGCCGGCCGTGGCGAGCGTAGGTCGGCCACCCGGCCCCGCCGGGCGCGATCGACGTCCGCCCGTGTCCCCACTTGTGAGGACACGGGCGGACGGACGGCCCCGGGGGCGGGGCGTCAGGCGCGGCGCCGGCGCAGGACGAGCCCGCCCCCCGCCCGCGCGGTCGCGCCCCCGAGGACCTCCTCGCCGGCGGGCGTGGCGGGCACCTCCCCCGCGGTGCCATTGCCCGTCGCCCCGGCCGCGGTCAGCTCGAGGACCCCGCCCGCGGCGACCCCCGTGCCGCCGTCGAGGTCCACGACGACGGTGTCGCCGTCGACCACCTCGCCCGCGAGCAGGGCCCGCGCCAGGCGGTCCCCGACCTCGCGCTGGACGAGCCGGCGCAGCGGCCGCGCGCCGTACGCCGGGTCGTAGGCCTCGAGCGCCAGCCACTCCCGCGCGGCCGGCGTCACCTCGAGCCCCAGACGGCGGTCGGCCAGCCGGGCGGCCAGCCGCTCGACCGCGAGCCCCACGATGCTGCCGAGCTCCTCGGTGCCCAGCGGGTCGAAGACGACGACCTCGTCGAGCCGGTTGAGCAGCTCGGGCTTGAAGGCCCGCTCCACCTCGGCCATCACCGCGCCGTGGCGTGCCTCGCGGGAGGCGGTCGGGTCGACGAGGTGCTGCGAGCCGAGGTTGCTCGTCATGACGAGCAGGGTCGTCCGGAAGTCGACCGTCCGGCCCTGGCCGTCGGTGAGGCGGCCGTCGTCGAGCACCTGCAGGAGCACGTCGAAGACGTCCGGGTGCGCCTTCTCGACCTCGTCGAGGAGGACGACGCTGTACGGGCGCCGGCGGACGGCCTCGGTGAGCTGGCCGCCCTGGTCGTACCCCACGTAGCCCGGAGGGGCACCGACGAGCCGTGCGACGGAGTGCTTCTCGCCGTACTCGCTCATGTCGATGCGGACCATGGCCCGCTCGTCGTCGAAGAGGAAGTCGGCGAGCGCCTTCGCCAGCTCGGTCTTGCCGACGCCGGTGGGGCCGAGGAAGAGGAAGGAGCCCGTGGGGCGGTCGGGGTCGCCGATGCCCGCGCGGCTGCGCCGGACGGCGTCGCTGACGGCCTCGACGGCGCGGCGCTGGCCGACGAGCCGGCGGCCGAGCACCTCCTCCATCCGCAGGAGCTTGTCGCGCTCGCCCTCCAGCAGGCGGCCGGCGGGGATGCCGGTCCACATGGCGACGACGTCGGCGACGTCGTCCGCCCCCACCTTCTGGGCGACCATCGGCTCGTTCGCGCCGATCTCCTCCTCCTGCGCCTGCGCCGCCTCGAGCTCGCGCTCGAGCGCGGGGACGTCCTGGTAGCGCAGCCGCGAGGCCGTCTCCCAGTCGGTCTCGCGCACGGCGCGGTCGGCGTCCGAGCGCAGCGCCTCCAGCCGGGCGAGCAGCTCGCCGACCCGGTTGACGCCGCTCTTCTCGCGCTCCCACCGGGCGGACAGCCCGGCGAGCCGCTCGCGGCGGTCGGCGAGGTCGGCACGCAGCCGCTCGAGGCGCTCGGCCGCGCCGGGGTCGTCCTCGGCCGCCTTGCCGAGCGCCATCTCCTCCATGACGAGCCGGTCGACGGAGCGGGCGAGCTCGTCCACCTCGACGGGCGAGGAGTCGAGCTCCATCCGCAGCCGCGACGCCGCCTCGTCGACGAGGTCGATCGCCTTGTCGGGCAGGCGGCGTCCGGTGATGTAGCGGTCGGACAGCGTGGCCGCGGCGACGAGCGCACCGTCGGTGATGGTGACCTTGTGGTGCGCCTCGTACCGCTCCTTGAGGCCGCGCAGGATCGTCACGGTGTCGGCGACGTCGGGCTCGCCGACGAAGACCTGCTGGAAGCGGCGCTCGAGCGCCGGGTCCTTCTCGATGCGCTCGCGGTACTCGTCGAGCGTCGTCGCCCCCACCAGCCGGAGCTCGCCGCGGGCGAGCATCGGCTTGAGCATGTTGCCGGCGTCCATCGAGCCGTCCCCGCCGCCGCCCGCGCCGACGACGGTGTGGAGCTCGTCGATGAAGGTGACGACCTCGCCGCCCGAGCCCTGCACCTCGGCGAGGACGGCCTTGAGCCGCTCCTCGAACTCGCCGCGGTACTTGGCGCCCGCGACCATCGCCGCCAGGTCGAGCGAGATGATCCGCTTGCCGCGCAACGACTCCGGCACGTCGCCGTCGACGACGCGCTGCGCGAGGCCCTCGACGACGGCGGTCTTGCCGACGCCGGGCTCGCCGATGAGGACGGGGTTGTTCTTCGTGCGGCGCGAGAGCACCTGGACGACACGGCGGATCTCGGCGTCACGGCCGACCACGGGGTCCAGCTTGCCCTCGCGGGCGGCGCGGGTGAGGTCCACGCCGTACTTCTCGAGCGCCTGGTAGGTGCCCTCGGGGTCCGGCGTCGTGACCTTCGCGCCGCCGCGGACCTGCGGCAGCGCCTCGAGCAGGGCGTCGCGGGACGCCCCGGCGCCGCGCAGGAGCTCGCCGACGCCGTCCGTGCCGGCCGCGAGCGCGAGCAGCAGGTGCTCGGTGGACACGTAGGAGTCACCGAGCGCCCGCATCTCCTGCTGCGCGAGCGGCACGGCGGCGAGGGCGCCGCGCGACAGCTGCGGCTGCGCGACGCTGCTGCCGGACGTGCGCGGCAGCGCGGCGACGAGCGCCTGCGCCTGCCGGCGGACGTCGGCCGGGGCCGCCCCGACGGCCTCGAGCAGCCCGCCGACGACGCCCTTCGCGTCGGCGAGCAGGGCGTCGAGCAGGTGCGACGTCTCGACCTGGGGGTTGCCGGCCCCCGCCGCCGCCTGGACGGCGGTGGTGATGGCCTCGCGGGTGCGGGTGGTGAAGTCGGCGTCCAAGCGCTGCCTCCTCGTGCGTGCCGGGTGGCCCGGCGGTGTGGCCTGTCGACCTCACGGTCGAGAGTTGAGTCTACGTCGCTCAACCTTGCTCGGCGCGTCGCTGTTCCCGACAGCCGGCCGCCCGGTCGGCGGCGACGCGGGGCGTCCTCGACCGGTGGCTCGGGCGTGGTCCGCCACCGCGGTGCCGTCGCCGTGCCACGTGGCCGTGCCCCTGTCACCTCCGGGTCGGCCCGGGTGCGGCGGTGAGGTGCTGGTGCGGCCAGTCGGTGAGGTCGCGGAGCACCTGGCGGTCGTGGGTGGCGACGAGGACGGCGGCGCCGGTGGTGCGCAGGGCTCGGGTGAGCTCGTCGACGAGGGCGGCCGAGAGGTGGTTGGTCGGTTCGTCGAGCAGGACGACGTTGGGGCGGGCGGTCAGCTCCAGCGCCAGGTGCAGGCGGCGGCGCTGGCCCTCGGACAGGCGGGCGACGGGGGTGCGCAGGGCTTCCCGGTCGAGCAGCCCGAGCGCGCCCGGTCCGACGACGTGCCCGTGCGGGAGCGACAGCTGTGCGGCGTGGCGCTCGTAGACCTCTCCGGCGGTGGCGCGGGAGCCGGCGTCGCGGTCCCACGCCGGGACCTCCTGGGACAGGTAGCCCAGGTTCGTCGCGGGGCTGCGGGTGACGCGCCCGGTCGTGGGCTCGGTGCGGGCGGCGAGGACGTCGAGGAGGGTGGACTTGCCGGCGCCGTTCTCGCCGGTGACCACGAGCCGGTCGCCGGCGTGCAGGTCGAGGGTGACCGCGTGGTCGAGGCGGCCGGTGACGGTGACGTCCTCGGCGCTGAGCAGCCGGGCGCCGGGGCGGGCGCCGAGGTCGGGCCACCGCAGCTGCAGCGGCGGTGAGGGCACGGTGATCTCGTGCGCGTCGAGCGCGGCCTGCTGGCGGTGCAGGGCTTGGACGACGCCGGGCGCGCGGGACTGGCGCTGGTGCTTGCCGGTGCCCTTGTCCGGGCGCCACCCGGTGCTCAGGCGGTCCTGGGCCTGGGCGACGGCCCCGCGCAGGCGTCGGTGCTCGTCCTGCTGGGCGGCGTGCTCGGCGGCCCACCGCTCTCGGTCGCGGCGTCGGCCGTCCTGCCAGGCGTCGTAGCCGCCGGCGTACAGGGTGGGGGTGCCGTCGCGGCTGGGGTCGAGGTCGAGGTACTCGGTGGCGACGTCGGCCAGCAGGGCCCGGTCGTGGCTGACCAGGGCCAGCCCGCCGTGGTGCTCGCGCAGCCGGTCGGTCAGGAACGCGAGGCCGGTGGCGTCGAGGTGGTTGGTGGGCTCGTCGAGCAGCAGCAGGTCGTGGTGGGCGCCGAGCAGGCAGGCCAGGCGCACCCGGTAGCGCTGCCCGACCGAGAGGGTGTCCAGGCGCCGGTCGCGGTCGGTGCAGGCGCCGAGGGCGTCCAGGGCGATGTCCAGGCGCCGCTCGGCGTCCCAGGCGTCCAGGCGGGTGGCCTCCTCGAGGGCGGCGGCGTAGCGGTCGTCGGCGCCGGGCGTGCCGTCGACGAGGCCGGTGGTGGCCCGGTCCATCGCGCCCAGCGCCGCGATCGGTGCGCTCAACGCCGCCGAGGTGAGGGTCCCGACGGTGGTCCCGGGATCGACGTCGAGCTCCTGGCGGGCCAGGCCGACCGTCCCGGAGCGGGTCACGGTGCCGTGGTCGGGGGTCAGCAGCCCCGCCAGGACGTGCAGCAGCGTGGTCTTCCCGCGGCCGTTCTCCCCGACGACGGCGAGTCGTGACCGGGCGGAGACGGTGACGGTGACGTCGGTCAGGACCCGGCGCGCGCCGCGGGTGATGCCGACGGACTCGGCGCGCAGGTGCGCGCTGCCGCCGGCCGAGAGGGCGTCGGCGGGGCCGACGTCGGTGCGGGCGGACAGGGGCAGGGGTGTGGCGGGGACGTCAGGCACGGGGGTGCTCCACAGCTCGTCGTCGAGCCGGGCAGCGCAGCAGGGGCCGCCCGGCGGGGAACCGGGACGGCGAGCGCGGGTCGGGTCAGGAGGGCGCCGCCGTCAGGCGACGACGCGCACCTTCTGCGACCATGGGCCGCACGCGGGAGAGCACATACCTCGACGCTAGCACCGGCCTCGCCGCCGGCTCCCGAGCGTTCGCGTGCGGGTAGGACCAAGGGATGAGGGCGCCCGCCCTCACCGACGTCGAGAGCAGACGTGGGTCGGACGCGGCCGTGCGTCCCCCGATGACACGGTCCCGGGGTGACGACGAATCCCCACGTGCCGACACCCGTCCCCGCCCGCGTCCATGTCCCGAGCGGCAGCGCCCGACCGCGCATCGTGGCCCTCGACGTGCTCCGCGGCGTCGCCCTGTGCGGGATCCTCCTCGTCAACATCGGCCCCGTCACCGGCTTCGGACGGGAGCTCCCGCCGTCGCCGGCGACCCTCGACGACCCCAGCGGCTGGCTGCAGCTGCTCGTGCAGCAACGCTTCTTCCCCCTCTTCTCGCTGCTCTTCGGCATCGGGTTCTCCCTCATGCTCGAGTCGGCGCGGCGGCGCGGCGCCCCGGCCCGTCTCGTGCTGCTGCGACGGCTGCTGGTGCTGCTGCCGCTGGGGCTGCTGCACCAGCTGGTGCACCCCGGCGAGGCGCTGACCCCGTACGCGGTCGTGGGCCTGCTCGTGCTCCTGCCCTCGACGTGGCTGCCCCGCTGGGCCGTCGCCGTGGGGGCCGCCGTGCTGCTGCCCGTCGTGGTCGGCCTCACCAGCGGGGGGCTGCTGCTCGTCCCTGGCCTCTTCCTGCTCGGCTCGGCCCTCGTGCGGTACGGCGTCGTCGACCGGTGGGGCACCAGCGCCCGCGGGCCGGCGGTGCTGCTCGTCCTCTTCGCCGCGGTGGCGGCACCGGCCCTCGTGCAGCAGGCGGGCACCGTGGCGCAGTCGGGCTTCTCGACCTCCTCGGCCGTCGCGGGGCTGGCCCTCGCCGGCGTCTACGCCACCGCGGTGCTGCTGCTCCTCCGCACCCGGGCGCGGCGAGCGCTGGAGGTCGTCTTCGCCCCGCTGGGCCGGATGGCGCTGACGAACTACCTCGTCGCCACGCCCCTCGTGCTGCTCGCCGGGCGCGCGCTCGACTGGCGGGCCGGCGAGCCGTGGGCCCAGCTGTTCGCCGTCGCCGCCGGCGTCCTCGTCCTCCAGTGGGTCGTCTCGACCCTCTGGCTGCGCCGCTACCCGCAGGGACCGCTCGAGCACCTGTGGCGGACGGCGACCTGGTGGCAGGCCCAGCCCCTGCGCCGCCCCGCCGCACCCACCACCTCGGCGACGTAGCGCCGGCCGCGCCCCTCAGCCCCGGGAGGCGCGCAGGCGCACCCCCGCGAGCAGGAGGTCCAGCCCCGCGCGGAACTGCTCCCCGTCGTCGTGGGTGGCGAACTCCTCGAGCACCAGGTGCACGAAGGGGAACGCCGCCTCGTCGAGGCCGCGCCACCGCTCGACGACGTCGCCGAGTCCCGCGTCGCGGCCGTCCGCGTCGGCGTCGGCCCGGGGCGTGCGCCCCAGGTCGGCGGCGGTGCCGATGACGAAGCCCATCACGGCCGACACGGCCTCGAAGGTCGGGCGGGGCGCCATCCCCAGCCTCATCACCTGCTGCCCGAGCCGCTCGTAGAGCAGCAGGCCGTTCGGCTGCAGCTCCGCGTCGCGGAGGAAGTAGGCACCCAGCCACGGGCGGGTGACCAGCGCGTCGAAGAGGGACACGGCGATGGCCCGGACGTCGTCGACCGGGTCCTCGGAGCCGGTGCGGCGATCCGTCGCCGCGAGGACCGAGGCGAGCACGTGGTCGCTGGCCCGGTCGACGAGCTCGTCCTTGCCGGAGACGTACCAGTAGATGCTGCCGACCCCGCCGCCCAGCCGGGCGGCGAGCGCGCGGAAGGTCAGCGCCTGCTCCCCCGCCTCGTCGAGCAGGGCGACGGCCTCGGCGACCACGGCCTCCAGGGAGTGCGAGGCGCGGCGCCGGGGTGCGCGCCCGCCGGTCCCGCCACGGCCACCGGGGCGCTCGGGCCGGGACCTGCGTGGGCTCTCCGGGTCGGCCATGGCCCTCATCCCACCACAGCCTGGACACCGGACCGAACGTCGTTCTACAGTCTCGAACGTCGTTCGGTACGGACGGCCCCCACCGAGAGGAGAGACGCCGTGAGCCCCAGCACCCCGCCCGCCCAGACGCCCCTGACGCCCCCGATGCCCCTGACGCCGGCCGCGGCGACGACGGCCCCCACCACGTACACGTCGCTGCGCGCGGCGTGGGTCCCGCTGCTCGCGCTGTGCCTGGCCTTCTTCGTGGAGATGGTCGACAACACGCTGCTGACGATCGCCCTGCCGACCATCGGCCGGGACCTGGGAAGCGGCACCACCGCCCTGCAGTGGGTGACGGGCGCCTACTCGCTCACCTTCGGCGGGCTGCTGCTGACGGCCGGCTCGGCCGCCGACCGGCTCGGCCGCCGGCGGGTGCTCCTCGTCGGCCTGGCCACCTTCGGCCTCGTCAGCCTGCTCGCCGCGCTCGTGACGACCGCGGGCGAGCTCATCGCCCTGCGCGCCGCCCTCGGCGTCGCCGCCGCGATGATGGCGCCGATCACCAACTCCCTGGTGTTCCGCCTCTTCGACGACGAGGCGCTGCGCATGCGCGCCATGACCGTGATGATCGTCGTCGGCCTGAGCGGGTTCGTCCTCGGCCCGCTGCTCGGGGGCACGGCCCTCGCCCACGTCGGCTGGGAGTGGCTGCTGGTGGTCAACGCGCCGGTCGCGCTCGTCGCCTGGGTCGGCGTGCGCCGCGGCGTCGCCGCCGACCGCCCCGAGGACCTCACCACCGACCGCCTCGACCTGCCCGGCGCCCTGCTCTCCACCGCCACGATCGGCCTGGCGTGCTGGACGCTGACGAGCGGCGTCGAGCACGGCTGGCTCTCCCTGGCCACCACCGGCTCCGCCCTGGGAGCGGTCCTCGCCCTCACCGCCTTCGTGCGCCACGAGCGCCGGACGCCGCAGCCGATGCTCGACCTCGCCGTCTTCCGCGACGGCACGGTCCGCGGCGCGGCCGTCGCCCAGGTCGGCACGTCGATCGCCATGGCCGCGGTGATGTTCAGCCTCGTCCTGCACTTCCAGTACGCCTACGGCTGGACCCCCGTCCGGGCCGGCCTGGCCAACCTGCCGGTCATCCTCACGATGATCGCCGCGACGCCGGTCTCCGAGCGGCTCGCGCAGCGGCTCGGCCACCGGGTCGCCTGCCTCGTCGGCGCCGGGCTCCTCACCGCCTCCCTGGCGGGCCTGGCCGTCGGCGTCGACCACGGCTACCCGGTGATCGCCGCCTGCCTGGTCGTCATGACCGTCGGGCTGCGCACGGTGATGACCATCTGCGCCGTCGCCCTCGTCAGCGCCGCACCGGCCGACCGCACGTCCCTGGCCGCCTCCCTCAACGACACCGCGCAGGAGGTCGGCACGAGCGTCGGCACCGCCGTGGTCGGCACGCTGATCGCCACCCTGGTCACCGCCACCCTGCCCGCCGGCACGTGGAGCACCGAGCTGGTGACGGCCTTCTTCCACGGCGAGCGGGTCGCCTTCGCCGCCCTGGCCGTCGTCGTCGGTCTCCTCGCCGGGCTCGGCGCAAGGACGCTGACCAGCTCCCGCTCCACCGAGGAGCCGGCCGCGGCGTCCGCGTGAGGGCCGCGCCACCGCGCGGGCGGGGCGTCGCGGTCGCGGCGCCTCAGAGCCCGGCCAGCCGCGCCCCGACCTCGCCGCCCACCCGGGTGACCCACGCGGGCAGGTCGGGGCCGGCGGAGCCCACCCACACCGTCGTGACGCCGAGGTCGGCGTAGGCGCCCATCGCCGCCACGAAGGCGTCGGGGTCGGCGAGCGGGTCGGTCCCGGTGACGACGGTCCGGGTCACCTCGGCCGGGTCCCGCCCGACGTCCTCGCAGTGCCGGTCCAGCACCGCCAGCTTGTGGGCGACGACGTCGGGACCCGCGTCGAAGAGGTTGCACGCGTCCGCGTACCGGGCCACCAGGCGCAGCGTCTTCCGCTCCCCCATCCCCCCGACGAGCACCGGCGGCCCGGCGAGCCGCCCGGCCGCCTGCAGCGGTCGCGGCACGCAGAGGGTCTCCGCGAGCCGGTGGTGACGGCCGGCGAAGGGACCGACCTCCTCGCCCCACATCTGCCCGCAGATCGCGAGCGCCTCCTCCAGCCGCTCGAAGCGCTCCGCGACGGGCGGGAACGGCACGCCGAGGCCGAGGTGCTCGCGCTCGTACCAGGCGGCGCCGATGCCGAGCAGCGCACGACCGCCGGAGAGCACGTCGAGGGTGGCCACGGTCTTGGCGAGCAGCCCGGGGTGGCGGTAGGTGACCCCGGTGACCAGCAGCCCGAGCCGGAGGCGCTCGGTCCGCCCGGCGAGGTAGCCGAGGGTCGTGTACCCCTCGAGCATCGGGTCGGTGGCCGGGGCCAGCGCGTCCATCTGGAACCAGTGGTCCATCAGCGTCAGCGTCGTGAAGCCGGCGTCCTCCGCGGCGCGGGCGGTGGCGGAGAGACCGGCCGGGAGGTGCTCGGGGGCGCCGAAGCCGGTGAAGTCGGCGACGTGCAGGGCGAGGTCCATGCCCGCAGTGTGGTCACCGCCCGCGGGCCCGGACCCGACGGCGGGCGGTCTTGGCCCGGTACATGCGCCGGTCCGCGGCCCGCAGGACCTCGTCGGCGTCGCTCCCCGGCGGGCCGAGCGCCCAGCCGGTGCTGGCCCCGACCTCGACGGCCCCGACCTGCGCGGCCCCGCCGGCGGCGTCGCGGAGGTCGACGGGCCGCGAGAGCGCGACCCGCACGTCCTCGGCGAGCGCCGCCAGGCGGCCGCGGTCGGCGCCGGGGCTGACGACGACGAACTCGTCGCCGCCGAGGCGACCGACCAGCTCGCCCGGCGCGGCGGCCGCGGTCAGGCGGCGCGCGACCTCGACGAGGAGCTGGTCGCCGGCGTGGTGCCCGTCGCGGTCGTTGACGGCCTTGAAGCCGTCCAGGTCGCAGAAGAGCACCCCCGCTCCGGGGCCGTCGTCGGCCAGGGCCTCGTGCAGCCGCGCCACGAGGCGGCGTCGGTTGGCCAGGCCGGTCAGCGCGTCGGTCTCCGCACGACGGCGCAGCCGCTCCTCCTCGCGGCGCTGCTCGGTGACGTCCACGCCCACCAGCGACTCCGCGCAGGGGCGCCCGTCCTCGTCGAGGAGCACGTCGACCTGCATCGAGATGCGTCGACGTCCGCCGTCGCGGCCCGTCCAGTCGCCCTCGACGGTGAAGTGCTCGCCCGTGGCCATCGCCCGGGTGAAGTCGGCGTGGGCGCGGGGGCGGTCTTCGGGGACGACGAAGGTCTCCCAGAACGGACGGGCGGCCAGCTCCTCGGGCGTCCAGCCGGTGGCGGCGGTCATGGCCGGGTTGGCGACGAGGACGTGGCCGTCCGGCCCGATGACGAGCAGGAGCGCCCGGCTGCCGGCGAAGGCGGCCGCCATGAGGGCGTGGTCGGACGCGGCGCCCGCGGGCGCCGGGAACCTGCGGCTCGGACCGTCCACCGCTCCCCCTCCGTCAGCCGGCGTCGCGCACGCCGACGACCTCCCATCGGCACCGCGGGGAGGCTCCTGACGCCCGTCACGCCTGCGCCGCAGCGCGACCCGGCACGAGCACCCGTCCGCCGCCCCCACGGGCGGGGCTGCGCGAGAGGGCTCACCGGTGCCTCGACGAACCACCTCCCTCCGGCGCCGCCGGGCCGACCGGCAGACTCCCGGGATGACCAGCGCCGGAGGACCTCCCCCGACCGGGGCCCGCGACGACGGCGACGAGGTCGACCCGCTCCCCCGCTCGCGCGCGGGTGCGGCCCTCTTCCGCCTCGGCCGTGCCCGCCGCGACGTCCTCGCGGCCGTGCTGCGGCGGCGGGGCTGGACCTACGCCGTCCTGCCGTACCCGGGCTACGGCGTCGACGGGAGCGCCCGCGTCTTGGCCCGCGTCGTCCTCGCCGCCCCGGGGCGCGAGCCGAGCACGGTCCGCGGCGTCGCCGGCTGGCGCCGCCTCGTGACCCTCCAGCGGTCCCGCGTCGCCGTCGAGGTCTCCGCCGCCGGCCAGGACACCGTCCACGAGGTCCGCAGCGGCCCGGGCGGCTTCGTCGACGCCGTCCTGCCGTGGTCCTTCGCGCCGGGCGAGCGCACCGTGACTTTCCGCGTCGGGGACCGCGATCCCGTCGAGGCGCCGGTGCACGTCGCGGACCCGGAGGCCCGCACCGGGATCGTCTGCGACGTCGACGACACCGCCCTCGTCACCGGCCTCGAGCACCCCCTCGGCGCCGCGTGGCGGACGATGAGCCGCGCCTTCGCCCTGCGGGCCCCCGTCGAGGGCATGGCCGACCTGCTCGTCGCGGCCCACGCCGAGCACGGCAGCGACCACAGCCCGGTCGTCTACCTCAGCACCGGCCCCTGGAACTTCAACGGCCCGCTGGCCCGCTTCCTCGACCGCCACGGCTTCCCGGCGGGCCCCCTCCTCCTCACCCACTGGGGGCCGTCGGACGCCGGCGTCTTCCGCGACGGCCGGGCGCACAAGCGGCGCAGCCTCCAGCGCCTGCGGGCCGACTTCCCCGGGGTGCGGTGGCTCCTCGTCGGCGACGACGGGGAGAACGACCCCGAGGTCTACGCCGACTTCGCCCGCGAGCACCCGCAGCACGTCCTGGCCGTGGCGCTGCGGCAGGTCGGTCCACGGGCCGCCGCGACCGCGGGCGACGCCGCGGTCGGCACCGTCGACGGCACCCGGGTGCCGGAGGTGCGCGGGACGGACGGCCACCGGCTGCTCCGGGGCCTGCGCGCCGCGGTCCCCTCCGACCCCGCGTGAGGACGACCGGCCGACGGGAGCGCGACGTGTGCCCGAGGACACGGTGCGGTGACGATCTCGGCCCGAGCCCTTCTCAGGACGTCGCCGGTGCGCTGTGGTGGGGCCGGGGCCGTCGGCTCCGCCGCGGAGCGGCTGCCGGCCGGCGGTCCGCCGGGCGGTGAGGTCGAGCGGGCCGGGGGGTCGTGGCGTGCCGGGACGGCGGGCGCGGGCACGAGGGGCGGTCCGCCGGGTGCGGCAGGCCCTGCTGCCCTTCACCGGCCAGGCGGCGGCGCTGGCGGTGCTCGTCGCGGTGCTCGCCGCGGTCGCCGTCTCGGCGCCGCTCGTGGTCGCCTCCAGCGCGCAGGGTGCGTGGGAGCAGCGGCAGGAGCAGGTGGGCCAGGCCGTGGGGACGACGCTGACCACCACGGTGGCGCCCCAGGCGGGGCCGGCGTCGCTCCGCCGGACGGCGGTCGCCGACCTCGACGAGCGGGTGCGGGCCGCCGGCGGGCGCGTCGGCCTGGCCGCCCCCCGCCTGACGACCTCCCTCGCCACCGACCTCGTCGCCGAGGCCCCCGACGGCGCGACGACGGAGGTCCAGCTGGTGACGCGCCCGGGCTACGCCGACGCCGTCACGCTCGTCGAGGGGGAGGTCACCGAGGACGGGGTCGTGGCGCCGGAGGAGCTGGTGCGGCGCATCGGCGCGCGGGCCGGGGACACCCTCGAGCTCGTCGTGCCGCTCGACCGCCCGTCCGAGGAGGAGTCGCTCCTGCGGGTCGACGTCGTCCTCACCGGGGTGTACGAGGACGTCACCGTCCCGCTCCCGGACTTCTGGCAGGGCATCGGCTCCCTCGTGGTGCCGACCGTCAGCGCGGACGAGCTGGAGCCGAGCGTCCCGCCCCCGGCGCTGCTGGCGTCGGCGGAGACCAGCCGACGGCTGGAGCAGGCGACCGGATCGGACGTCTTCGCCACCTGGTACTTCCCGACGCCGCCGGGCCTGCTGGTCCCGCGCGTGCGGGAGGTCTCCGCGGCCACCCGCACGCTGCAGGCGCAGCTGTCCGCGCCCGACCAGCCGGTCGCCGCGCTCGCCGCCACGCTGGGGCTGGCGGTGCCCGAGGTGCGCACCGGCCTGCCGGCGGTCGTCGACGACGTCGACCGGACCGTGACGCTGCTCGAGCCGCCGGTGCGGGCGGTCGGCGTCGGCGGCGCGCTGGCGGCCGCGGCCCTCGTCGGCGCCTGGGCCGGCGCCCGGGCCCGTCGCCGCGAGGGCGAGCTGCGGGCGCTCGTCGCCCGGGGCTTGTCCCCGGCCCGGGGCGCGGCGCAGGCCGGGGCCGAGGCGCTCCTGCCGGTCCTCGTGGGCCTGGTCGCCGGCGCCGGGCTCGGGTGGGGCGCCGTCGTCCTCCTCGGTCCCTCCCCGAGGCTGCCGGTCGAGGTGGTGCCGACGGCCCTGGCGGTCCTGGCCGTCGCCGGGGTGGTCGCCGTCGGCCTCGTCGTCGTGGTCACCGCCGCCGCCGTCGCCCGGCTGGGGCGCGTCGGCCTGGGCCCCGCGGCGCAGCTCGTGGGCCGGGTGCCGTGGCTCCCCGTGCTGGCCGCGGTCACCGTCGTCGCGACGGTCCCGCTCGTCGCGCGCGCCGTCCGGGACGACGGCACGGTCGCCCCCGGCGAGGTGGACGTCCTCACCCTCGTCGTGCCGCTGCTCGTCGTCGTCGTCGCCGCGGGGGCGGTCGTCGCGGTGCTCCAGCGGCTCGCCCCGCGGCTGCTGGGGCGGGCCCGACGGCTGCCCGTGCCGGCGCTGCTGGCGCTGCGGCGCGTCGTCGCCGGTCCGGGGGCCACCCGGCTCGTGACGGTGACGACGGCCCTGGCCCTGGGGCTGGTGACCTACGCCGGCGCGCTCGCCGACTCCGCCGCGCGGACGGTCGCGGTGAAGTCGTCGGTGGCCACCGGCGGCGACGTCGTCGTCGACCTCCCGCGCAGCACCGACCCGCCGTCGGCGGGCGACGTCGCCGCGCTGGCCGACCCCGGCGCCGGCGTGCCGGCGCTGACGGTCGTCGGCGAGGACCAGCGGGCGGAGGTGCTGCCCGCCGGCGTGGAGGCGGACGTGCTCGTCGTCGACCCCGGCTCCCTCGCCGACGTGGTCCGGTGGGAGACGCGGTTGTCGTCGGTGCCCCTCGCCGGGCTCGTGGCGGCGCTGCGGACGGGCCCCGGGGGCGTGGAGGGGCGCGTCCCGGTCGTCGCCGCGGGAGACCTCCCGGAGGCCCTCGTCGACGCGGTCGACGGGCAGCTCACCGTCGACCTCGGCGGGTACCAGGTGCCCGTCCAGGTCGTCGGGCGGGCCGACGCCTTCCCGGGGCAGTCGTCGCTGCGACCGCTGCTCGTGGCGCCCTGGGACGCCTACTCCGCCGCCCTCGAGGCCTCGGACCGGGACCCGGCCACCCTCGTCGAGCGCCGGGTGTGGGCGCGCGGGGAGCCCGGGCCCGTGCTCGACGTGCTGGCCGCCGCGGGCATCGCCCCGGCGGGCCCGACGGCGGACGGCGCCGTCCGGACGGCCGCCGACTTCGCCACGCGCCCCGAGCTCGTCGCCCAGACCTGGTCGCTGGGGTACCTCCGCGCGGTCGCCCTGGCCGCCGGGCTGCTCGGCCTCGTGGGCCTGGCGCTGCACGCCGCGGCCCAGGCGCGGCAGCGCGCCGTCGCGGCGCTCCTGCTCGCCCGGATGGGCATGACGACCCGGGCGACCGCCGCCGCGGCCGCCCTGGAGACGGGGGCGCTCGCCCTGCTGGCCGCTTCGGTCGCCGTGGCGGTCGGCCTGCCCGCGTCCGCGCTGGTGCTGCGCCTCGTCGACCCCGTCCCGACGCTGCCGCCCGACCCGGTCCTCGCCGTGCCGTGGACGACGGTCGCCGCCGTCGTCGTCGGGGCGGTGGTCGTCGCCGGCGCCGCCGGGGCGCTGGCGGCGCGCACCGTCCGCACCGCCGCGCTCGGGCAGGTGATGCGCGATGCCGGCTGAGACCCTGCCGACCGCCGGGGCCGCCGGGCCCGCGGCGCGCTGCGAGGGCGTGGTGCGCATCTACTCGTCGCCGACCGGGGAGGTCCACGCCCTCAAGGGCGTCGACGTCACCGTCCCCGTCGGCCGGACGACCGCCCTCACCGGGCCGTCCGGGTCGGGCAAGTCGTCGCTGCTGCGCATCCTCGCCGCCCAGGACCGGCCCACCGCCGGGCACGCGGAGGTGGCGGGCCGGTCGCTCGCCGGGCTGTCCGCCCGGGGCCTGCGCGCGCTGCGACGCCGCCACATCGGGTACGTCTTCGCGCGCCCCACCGACAACCTCCTGCGGCACCTCACCGCCGCCGAGCACCTGGCGACGGCCGGCCGCCTCCGCCGCGTGCCCCGGGGCGAGGCGCGCGAGGAGGCCGACCACCTCCTCGAGCTCCTGCACCTCACCGCCCGCGCCCACCACCGGCCCGGGGAGATGTCCGGCGGGGAGCAGCAGCGGCTGGCCTTCGCCCAGGCCGTCGTCGGCCGGCCCGCCCTCGTGGTCGCGGACGAGCCCACCGGCGAGCTCGACACCGCCACGACGCACGACCTGCTGGACGCCGTCCGCGCGCTCACCCGCACGGGCACGTCGGTGCTCATGGCCACGCACGACCCCCTCGCCGTCGAGGCGGCCGACCACGCGCTGCACCTGCGCTCGGGCACCGTCGCCCACGAGCTGCTCGACGGGCGCCGCCTGGCCGTCGTCGACGCCGACGGGCGCCTGCAGCTGCCCGACGACGCCCTCGCCGCCCTGGGCGCCACCGGCACCACCCGGGTGGTCGTGGACACGACGCCCGAGGGCGTCGTCGTGCGGAGGGCCACGTGACCGGCCGCCACGCCGCACCCGTGCCCGGCCCCTCGCCCGCGCCGCCCCCGCGCGGCGGGGTGCTCGGGTGCCACGACCTCGTCAAGACCTACCGCCGCGGCCGCGAGGAGGTGCGCGCCCTGCGCGGCGTCACCCTCGAGGTGCGCCCCGGCGAGGTCGTCGCCCTCGTCGGCCGGTCCGGGTCGGGCAAGACCACGCTGCTCAACTGCCTGCTGGGGTGGGAGGCGCCCGACGCCGGCACGACGACGCACGGCGCCACCGCCCGCGGTGCGGCGCGGACGTCGTGGGAGGAGGTCGCCGTCGTCCCGCAGCGCTTCGGGCTGCTCGAGGAGCTGAGCCTGCTCGACAACGTCGCCCTGCCCGCGCGCCTCGCCGGCCACGACGACCCGGCGGCCGCCGCGGTCGCCGTGCTCGAGGCCCTGGGCCTGGCCGCCGTCGTCGACCGCGCCCCCGCGGAGGTCTCCCTCGGCCAGGCGCAGCGCACGGCGCTGGCCCGCGCCCTCGTCGTCCGGCCGGCCTTCCTCGTCGCCGACGAGCCGACCGGCCGCCTCGACGAGGACACGACCACCCAGGTCCTCGGCGTCCTGCGGGACCTGTGCACCACCGCCGGCACCGGGGCCCTCGTCGCGTCCCACGACACGACGACCATCGCCCACGCCGACCGGGTCCTGCGGATGAGCGACGGACGGCTCGAGCCGGACGCCTGAGCGCGGCCCGGCCCGGCCGTGATGCCGCGCCGCTCAGTGCGCCGCGGCGTTTTTCCCGCGGAGCCGCTGCACGCCGTGGAGCACGGCGAGCAGGAGCAGCCCGACGACGAGGCCGAGCACGGCGCTGCCGAGCGTGTTGACGAGCCAGCCGAGGACCCCGCCGGCCGCGCCCGTGGCGTCGGCGACGGCGACCTCGGCGTGGTGGACGACGTCGTAGAGCACGTGGAGGCCCAGCTCGTCCGTCCCCACGAGGAGGATGTGGCCGCCGACCCACAGCATCGCCGCGGTGCCGACGACGGTGAGGACGGCGAGGAACTTGGGGAGCCCGGTGACGAGCCCGCGTCCCAGGCGGGCGACGGCGCCCGAGGACGACTCCGCGAGCCGCAGCCCGACGTCGTCGGTCTTGACGATGATCGCCACGACGCCGTAGACGGCGACCGTCACGAGGACGCCGACGAGGACGAGCGACACCGCCCGGGTGAGGAAGGGCTCCTCGGTGAGCTGGTCGAGCGAGATGACGAGGATCTCGGCCGACAGCACGAGGTCCGTCCGCACCGCGCCGCGGACGACGGTGTCCTCGTCGGGCATCTCGTGGACGTCCTCGGCCTTCGGCCCGTGGCCGCGCAGCTTGCCCCACACCTTGTGCGCCCCCTCGTAGGCGAGGTAGCCGCCGCCGAGCATCAGCAGCGGCGTCAGCACCCAGGGCAGGGCCCAGCTGAGCAGCAGGACGACCGGGATGATGATCGCCTTGTTGCGCAGCGAGCCGACCGCGATGCGGCGGATGACCGGCAGCTCGCGCGCGGCGGCGAGGCCGCGGACGTACTGCGGGGTGACGGCCGCGTCGTCGACGACGACGCCCGCCGTCTTCGCGCCCGCCCGCGCCGCGGCGACGCCGACGTCGTCGAGCGAGGAGGCGGCGGCGCGCGCCAGCACCGCCACGTCGTCCAGCAGGGCCACGAGTCCAGCGCTCACCGCGATCTCCTCCTCGGCCCGGCGCCACGGCGCGGTCGCGCGCGTGCCCACCCCGGGCCGTCGCCGATCCTGCCCCCTCCCGACCCCGCCGCACCTCGCGCGCGCTCTTCCGCCGCGATGTGTGGCCATGACGCTCCTCGACGGACGGCAGTCCCCGCGATGCGGGGGTGGCGGGTGCGAGGGGTGGCTGGAGGGGTGGCGGCGGGGGACGGGGGCGGCAGGATGCACGGCGTGGACGAGGTGCGCATCGAGAGCAGCGAGCTGTCCGTCGTCGTCGCCCGGCAGGGCGCGGAGCTGCAGTCCCTGCGGTGGCGCGGCGGCGACCCCGACGGCACCGAGGGCGTCGAGCTGCTGTGGCAGGCCGGGCCGGAGTGGCGTCGTCGGGCGCCGACGCTCTTCCCGGTCGTCGGCAAGGTCGTGGACGACGAGGTCGTCGTCGACGGCCGCCGGTACCCGATGGGCCAGCACGGCTTCGCCCGCGACCTCCCCTTCGACGTCCTCGAGGCGTCCACCTCCCGCGCGGTCCTGCGGCTCGGCGACGACGCCACGACCCGCGAGCACTACCCCTTCGGCTTCGCGCTCGTCCTCACCTACGAGGTCGACGGGCCCGCGCTCACCGTGCGGTGGGCGGTGAGCGCCACGGGCGACGAGCCGCTCCCCTTCTCGCTCGGGTGGCACCCCGCCTTCCGCTGGCCGCTGGCCGACGGCGTCGCGAAGGACGACCACACGGTCGTCTTCGCCGAGCCGGAGCCCGCGGACGTGCGCGGTGTGCGCGGCGGGCTCCTCACCGACCCGCAGCCGACGCCGGTCGACGGCCGCACCCTGCGCCTGTCCGAGGGACTCTTCGCCGAGGACGCCGTCGTCATGGACGGGCTGCGCAGCCGCTCGCTCGTTTACGGCGGCCCGGGCACGCCGCAGGTGCGGCTCACGACCGAGGGCTTCCCCCAGCTCGGCGTGTGGTCGAAGCCGACGGGCGCAGACTTCGTGTGCCTCGAGCCGTGGGCCGGCCTGGCCTCGCCCGAGGGGTGGCAGGGCGAGCTCCGGGACAAGCCCTATGGCCAGCACACTGACAAGCGCACCCAACGCTGGGAGTCCCAATGCCGGATTAACCTCGCCTAATGAGGTGCATGCCGACTACGACTGGGACGCCCTAGTGCCTCCTTCCACACCAGCACATCTCCCCCGCCGTTTAGAGTATTTCCGTGCCGCCGACTCGAGCGCGCCGGCGAAAAGCGCGCCTCAATAGACCCGAGACCGCTGTCAACCCACTGCACTGGCTGGGTTGATGCTCGGGTCCGAGCCGTTCGCGAGCAGATACGAGGAGTCATTGACCGAGACGAAACCATAGTATGTGCCTGCACCAACGTACGGAATGCGGGCGTTCAACGCGCAGGTCGTATCACTGCAGTCGGCAAATGACGTGCTACCTCCAACACGCTTACCGTTGGGGTCTTGCCCCACCACGTTGAGTGTCCCGTCGCCTCCCCCCACAGAGATGCCGCCATCGCAACCCTTCCACGTGCCTCGAACAATCACGTAACCGCTCTCGGGGACGGCAGAGACGCTGGCAGCGAGCGTGCACGTGACTCCACTACCTCCCGCGCCGCCCCACTCCCAATCAATCTCACCAGCTCGCGGGTCGGCCGACGCTGGCGAAGCAGCGGCCATGAGGCCCGCCACAGCAGCAGCGACAAAGGTTGAACGGCGCATGAGAACCTCCAGGTATTGCCTACTCGGACTCAAACACCATACGCCCCACACGTGAGTCGTCAACCTCTGGGACGCGCGCATGGCAACTGCGAAGAGCACAAACGCGCGTCGCATCTGCTCTTGATAAGTAGCTATTCCCGGAGTTGGCTACGACATCGCATACATCTGTCAGCGTCCGCGCGACGAGCTGGCGGAGGGGACACAGCGCCCATCCGTCACTGTCAATCATCGGAATGCCCAGCGGACCTGGTCTTCATGGACGGCGGCGTCGTTGTCGAGGAGGGCCCGCCCGCGCAGGTCATCGGGGCGCCGCGGCAGGCGCGCACCCGCGACTTCCTCGACCGGGTGCTCAACCCGGCCGCGGAGCGCGGGCAAGGCTGACCCGACCGGCGGTGTGCGGGACGGGCGGGACCGGTCACCATCACCCCCGGCCCGCGTCCCGCCGGCCCCTCGACGCCCGGAGCCGCCCGTGACCACCCGTGCCCGCCGCCGTCCCGCCCGGCCACGACCCCCCCTGCTCGTCGGGGCCGTCGTGCTCGCCCTGCTCGCCGGGTGCGCGACGGGCGGGGACGACGCCCCGGTGGACGACGCGCCGGCGTCGTCGCCCGCTGCGGACGAGGGCGACGGGCCGCGGCTGCCCGCGGTCGGCGCCGCCTTCGACTACCAGCTCGCCGGCCCCTACCCGCCGGCGGACGGCGTCACCGTGGTCGCCCGCGACCGCACCGAGCCGCCGGCCGGGCTCGGCTACGACGTCTGCTACGTCAACGGCTTCCAGACGCAGCCCGCCGACTCGGAGACCTTCGCCCGCGAGCACCCGGACCTCGTCCTGCAGGTCGACGGCGCCCCGCTCGTCGACCCGGGCTGGCCCGACGAGCACCTCTACGACACGTCGACGCCGGAGAAGCGCGCCGCGCTCGTCGACCTCGTCCGCCCGTGGGTCGAGGGGTGCGCCGACGACGGCTTCGACGCCGTCGAGATCGACAACCTCGACTCCTTCACCCGCTCCCGAGGGCTGCTGACGGCCGACGACAACGTCGCGCTGGCCGCCGACTACGCCCGGCTGGCCCACGACGCGGGGCTCGCGATCGGCCAGAAGAACACCGTCGAGGAGACCGAGCGGGTGCGCGCGGCCGGGTACGACTTCGCGGTCACCGAGTCCTGCTACGAGTTCGACGAGTGCGGCGACTACCTCGAGCACTACGACGTCGTCCTCGACGTCGAGTACGTCGACGAGCTCGGCGAGGAGGCCTTCCCGGCGGCGTGCGAGGACCCGGACCGTCCGCCGTCGATGGTCCTGCGCGACCACGACCTGCTGACGCCCGCCGACGACGGGTACGTCTTCGAGGACTGCGGCGGCTGACGGCCCGGGGCTGCGCGCCGCGGCGCCTCAGAGGTCCGCGTCGTGCGTGAGCCCGTGCCGCTGCGCCCACAGCGCCGCCGACGTCCGGTCCCCCACGCCGATGGCGGTGAAGACGCGCGTCAGGTGGGCCTTCACCGTCTTCTCGCTGATGTCGAGGCGGCGGGCGACGCTCTTGTTGGGCAGCCCCGTGGCGACGAGCGCGAGGACCTCCCGCTCGCGGGCCGTCAGCACGTCGGCCGGGCCGACCCGGTCGACGGGACCCGTGCCGGGGGCGGTCTCCGGCGCCGCCGCCCGCGGGCGACGCTCGGCGACGAGCGCCGCGGCCGCGCGCGCCGAGAAGGGCGCGTGCCCGGCGGCCGCGTCGCGGACGGCCCGGATGATCTCCTCCGGCTCGGCGTCCTTGAGCAGGTAGCCGACCGCACCGGCGTCGAGCGCGGCGAGGATGCGGTCGTTCTCGGCGAAGGTCGTCAGGACGACGACCCGCGCGCCGGGCCGCGCCGCCACGACCTCGCGGGTGGCGACGAGGCCGTCCGTGCCGGGCATCGACAGGTCCATGAGGACGACGTCGACCGCGCCGTCGACCGCCGCCGCGGCGGCGCCGGACCCGTCGGGGACGGTCGTCACCGCCTCGACGTCGGGCAGCGCCCCGAGCAGGTCCGACAGCCCCTGCCGCAGGAGCGGGTGGTCGTCCACCACGAGCACGCGCATCAGCGCCGGACCTCCTCGTCGGTCGTCGTCGTCCGCCCGTCCCGGGGGCGGGGCACGGGCAGCCGCAGGGCCACGGTCGTCCCGCGGCCGGGCGACGACCGCGTGGTGAGGCGCCCGTCCTGCTGGAGGGCGAGCGAGCCCAGCAGCTCGAGCCCCACGCTCCCCCGCCGCCGGGGCGCCACGGCCCCGGGGTCGTAGCCGGCCCCGTCGTCGGTCACCTCGAGCACGAGGTCGTCCTCCGCCCGCACGAGCGAGATGTCGACCCGGTCGGCCCCGGCGTGCTTGACGGTGTTGCGCACCGCCTCCTGCGCGGCGCGGAAGACGAGCGACTCGGTCGGCAGGTCCAGCGCGCCGGGACCGAGGTCTCCCTCGACCCGGACGTCGACGGCGCACCCGCGCAGCTCGAGCACGGCGGCGAGGTCGACGAGCGCGGCCCGCAGGCCCTGCTCGTGGAGGGCCGGCGGCGTCACCGTGACGACGAGCGTCCGCAGCTCGCGCACCCACCGCCGCAGGTCGGCGGCCGTCGAGCGCAGGACGTCGGCCCCTGCCGTCTCGCCGCGGGCCGCCGTCGCCGAGGCGGCGGCCGACAGGCTGAGCGCCGTCCCGGACAGTCCCTGGACGACGCCGTCGTGGAGGTCCGCGGCGATCCGCCGTCGTTCCCGGTCCGACGCCGTGAGCGCCCGCAGCAGCGCGCCCTCCCGCTCCTCGTGCGCCGTGCGCAGCCGTCGGGCCAGGGTCCAGGCCAGCGGCGCCTGCAGCAGCCAGAGCAGGAGGAGGCCGCCCAGCAGCGGGGGCAGCGAGCTGCGCAGGGACTGGCCCGTCGCCGCGTCGATGCTGTCGTAGCGGTGGTAGGCCTCGAAGAGCAGCGGCGTGCCCTCCGGCGTCCGGACGCCGACGTACACCTGCAGGAGGCGGCCGAAGCCCGCCTCGCCGGCGTTCTCCGGCTCGTCGAGGTCGCTCACCTCCGACAGCGAGGGGGCGTCGCCGCGCAGGACCGCCAGCTCGTCCTCCGGCAGCGGGAAGCGCTGCCCGACGAGGCCGGCGTCGTCGGACCAGACGACGCGGCCGTCGGCGTCCCACACCTTGACGCGGACCACCTGGTCGCCGAGCACGTGCGCACGGACCCGCGCGTCGAGCGCCTCGCCCGCCGCGCCGCCCGCGAGCGCCTCGTCGGTGAGCACGCCGCCCACGACGTCGCGCGCCTGCACCTCGGTGAGGGTGCGGGCGTCCCGCACGGCCTCGGCGACGGCCGCGCGGTGCTGCCCGAGGACGAGGACCACCGCGAGCGCGGCGACGACGACCGTCGCGGTCGCGAGGAAGGGGACGAGCACCCGTCGGGTGCTGGGCGCTCCACCTGCCGTGCGGGCCACGGTCCTCCTCGTCGACGGGCGCTGCGGGACAGCCTCTCCGGCTGCGTGCCGAGGCAGTCTGCCCCGGTCGGCGACCCGCGCGGCCCGTCCGCCCGTGGCGCGGGGCGGACGGGCCGGGCGGCTCAGGAGAAGGCGGGGTCCGTGACGGGCAGCGAGCCGCGGACGCGGTTGCGCGCCTGGCAGTCGCTGACGCAGACCGTCGGGCCGGCGGAGAGCTCCACGGCGTCCTCGCCGAGGACCTGGCCCATGCGCCCGCCCGGGGCGATCGACCACGTGGTGGTCGTCTCCGTCTGCGAGAGCTTCGTGGCGACCTGGGCGCTGTCCTTGCCGCGGAAGAGGGTGTCGTTGCCGAAGTTGATCTTCCCGGTGTACGGGTTGACGTAGTAGTGCATGCCCGGCGCCAGCGTGTGCGTCGCCGTCACCGCGCGGGCCGCCTCGACCTCCTGCTGGAAGATCCCGCCGGTCGCGCAGTCCTTGGCCTGGACCTTGACCTTCGCGCCGCCGCCACGGCTGATGAGCACGAGGTCGCCCTTGTCGGTGCGGACGTCGACGTCGCTGCGCAGCACGGGGCCGAGGTCGAGCGTCTTGGCGGCCATGACGGGCGTCCGCACGCCCGGCGTCATGCTCAGCCGGTTCGCCGCGCCCGTGTAGACGTAGTCGTAGACGGCCCCGGTGACGGGGGCGACGTCGAACTCGACGTACGTGCCGCGGACCTTGATGCGGGCGTCCGCGGGCAGCGCGGCCGTGCTCGCCCTCGCTCCCTTGCTCGGGGCGACCGTGCCGTCGGGCATGGTCACCGTGAAGCCGCTCGTCGAGCAGGCGGACGACGTCGCGGCGCCGGCGGGGGCGGCGAGCGTCGTCGCGGTGGCCCCCACGAGGCACGCCGCGGCGAGCGAGAGGGCGGCCAGCCGCGCGGCGGGGCGGGTCGGGCGGGAGAGGGTCTGGCGACGCACGGCGGTGCCTCCTGGTGGCGCGCGGAGCCCGGTGCTCCGCCTGCCACCACCATCGGCGGCGGACGGCCGCCGCGGCAGTGGACCTCCGTCCTAGGACCACCGGTCCCGGCGGTCCGGGACGGTCCCGGCCCGCCCGGCCCGCCCGGCCCGCCCTAGCCCCGCGTCCACCGCCGGTGCCGGCGGTCGGCCACGTCGGGCCACAGGTCCAGCAGGTCACCGCGGGTCTGCAGGACGGCCTGCCGCTGGCGGGCCCAGAGGGCGCCCAGCGCGAACGCCGCGTCCGGCGTGGGCGGCGGGTCGGCGCGCAGCGCCTCCTCGAGGCCCTCCGCCGCGACCGCCGCGTCCTGGTGCTGCCCCAGCACCTCGGTGACGCGCGCCACCTGCTTCCCGAGGCGCTTGGCCGGCGAGCCGAGCGCCGGGCGGACGGCCTCCGCGGCGTACCGCACCTGCTTGGCCCGCTTGCGCGCCTCGTGCCACGCCTCGTCGCCGCGGGGGTCCTCGGCGTCGAGCCGGCGGACGTCCTCCTCCAGCCGTCGCCACGCGGCGCCCACGAGCGGCGGGAGGACGTCGGCGCAGGCCCGCTGCGCCCTCGGCGTCAGCGCGGGCAGGGCCACGGCCGACACCAGCTGGTCCAGGAGCAGGGCGTAGCGCGGGCCCCGCAGGGCGGCGAGCGCCGCCTCGGCCCCGTCCGCCGCCTGCTGCTCGACCCGCGGGCCCACGACCTCCCGCGCCGCGCCGGCGACCGGCCCGGGCAGCGCGGCGAGGTCGTCCTCGAGCCGGGCGGCGAGGACCTCGGCGTCCCGGGCACGGCCCAGCTCCCCGGCCAGCCAGCCGAGCTCGGCCCGCAGGTCGTCGGCCCAGCCGCGGTCGAGCAGGGGCCGGAAGGCGCGCAGGCCGCTGCGCAGCCGCCGGGCGGCGACCCGCACCTGGTGGACGGCGTCGTCCTCGCCCCGCCGCACCGCCACGTCCGCCGCGACGAGGGCCCGGACCTGGGTGGCCAGGTGCGCGCGCACGAGCCGGCCGGCCGGGTCGGAGGCCCGGACGCGGCCCGGGCGCGGGACGTCCGCCGGCGCGGAGGCCAGGCGTCCCAGGACGCGCTCGGCGGCGGTGCCCTCGGGACGGCGGGCGCCGGCGGCGCGCAGCCGGGCCACGACGCCCCGGAGCCGGGGCAGGTGCGCCTCGCCCGGCGGGGGGCCGAGGTGGAGCTCGCGCCAGCGGCGGAGCACCACGGCGTCCTCGGCACCCGCGGCCGCCGAGGGGTCCACGGCGGCGACCTCGTCCAGGGCCACCGACGCCAGGGCCGCCCCCGCGGCGTCGCGCAGCACGTGCAGGGCGCGGTCCACGCGCAGGACGAGCACCGGCTCGACCTCCGCCCGCCGCGTGGTCGCGGTGAGGAGGTCGAGGAGCTCGGCCGGGGCGGGTGCCAGCGGGTCCCCCTCGGCGGGCAGGTCGACCTGCACGCCGGCCCAGCGGCCGCGGCGCGGCACGACGAGGTGCCAGCCGGCGTCGTCCACGTCGTCCTCGCCGGTCCCGCCGGAGCGGGCGCGGCGCCGCAGGGAGACGCCGTCGCGGGTGAGCCGCAGGTCCGCGGTGTCGTGGTCCACGAGCAGCAGCCGGTGCTCCTCCGCCTCGTCGACGGCGTCGACGACGTCCGCCCCGGCCAGGTCGGGCAGCTCGAAGGAGCCGCCGACGACGAACGAGCGGGCGGCGCCCCGGCGGTCCGGGCTCTTGCGGGCCACGAGCGGTCCTCTCGACGGGACGGTCACCTCCCGTTCACCGGGCGTCCACCCATCGTGGCGGATCGGCGCCGCGCCGCCCGCCGGGGAGCACACTCGGACGGGTGGCGACGTGGGAGGACGTGCGACGGCTGGTCTCGGCGCTGCCGGGGACGGAGGAGCGCCCCTCCTACGGCGGCCGCCCGTCCTGGCGGGCCGGCGGGGGCATGGTCGTCTGGGACCGGCCGCTCGGCGCCCGTGACCGCGAGCAGCTCGGCGAGGACGCGCCGCCCGAGGACGAGCCGCTGCTGGGCGTGCGGGTGGCCGACGAGGGCGTGAAGGCCGCCCTCCCCGCCGAGGAGGCCGACGCCGTCCTCACGGTGCCCCACCTGGACGGGACGCCCGTCGTGCTCGTCCGGCTCCGCCGCGTCCGGCCCGACCTCCTCGCGGAGCTCGTCGAGGAGGCCTGGCGGTGCCGGGCCCCGCGGCGCCTCGTGGCGGCCCGCGACGCCGACGCCGCGGACGGCGTCAGACCGCCGGCGTCCCCGACGGGAGGTCGGCCGTGACGTCGGCGTCGCGCAGCCGCTCCACGAGCCGGCGCAGCGTGGCCACGAGCTCGGCCTGCTCGTCGGCCGCGAGGCCCCCGGCCGCCGTGATCCGGACCGGGACGTCCCGCACGGCCGCGGCGACCCGCCGCCCCTCCGCGGTGAGCGAGACGAGGACCGAGCGCTCGTCCTGCGTGGAGCGGGCCCGCTCCACGCGGCCCTGCTGCTCCAGCCGCTGGAGGAGCGGGGAGAGCGTGCTCGAGGTGAGCCCGAGCCGGCGCCCGACGGCCGTCACCGAGGCCGCGCCCTCCTGGTCGAGGACGGCGAGCACGGTGAATTGCGGGTAGGTGAGGCCGTGGGCGCGCAGGAGCGGACGGTGCGCGGACTCCATGGCGTGGGCGGCCTGGTAGAGGGCCACGCACAGCCGCTCGTCCACGGGGACGTCGGTCTCGGTGGCGCTCACCCGGACGAGGGTATGCCCGGGCAACCAGCCGTCGCCCCGTCGTGCGCGACCCTGTCGTGCGCCATACGTTCGACGGGTCAGACCCGGTGCGACCCACCGGGCTCCCGAGCGAGAGGACGCCATCCCATGGCCGAGGTCGTCGCCCACCACGGGCTCTTCAAGGACACCAACCTCCACGTCGACGACACGGGCGGCACCGGCCGGCCCGTCGTGCTCATCCACGGCTGGCCGCTGTCCGGCGAGTCGTGGTCCGAGCAGGTCCCGGCCCTCGCCGGCGCCGGCTACCGCGTGGTCACCTACGACCGACGCGGCTTCGGCCGCAGCGACAAGACGCGGTCCGGCTACGACTACGACACGCTCTCCGACGACCTCGACGCGCTCCTCGAGCAGCTCGACCTGCGGGACGTCACGCTCGTCGGCTTCTCGATGGGCGGCGGCGAGGTGGCGCGCTACGCGTCCCGCCACGGCCTCGAGCGGGTCCGCAGCGTCGTCTTCGCCGCGGCCGTCCCGCCGTACCTCGCCAAGACGGACGACAACCCCGAGGGCCCGCTGGACGACGAGACCGCGTCGGGCATGGAGAACGGGCTGAAGGACGACCGCGACGCCTTCTTCGACCAGTTCACGACGCAGTTCTTCTCCGTGGACGGCCAGATCAAGGTCACCGAGGCCCAGCGCCAGGAGGCCGTGGCCTTGGCCCGCCAGTCGGACCAGAAGGCCGCCGTCGAGTGCATGCAGGCCTTCGCCACGACGGACTTCCGCGGCGACCTGCCGTCGGTGACCGTGCCCACGCTCGTCATCCACGGCTCGGGCGACGCCACGGTCCCCTTCGAGGGGTCGGGGAAGCGGACGCACGAGGCGATCGCGGGCAGCGAGCTCGTCGTCGTCGACGACGCCCCGCACGGCTTCAACGTCAGCCACGCCGACCAGTTCAACCGGGCACTGCTGGACTTCCTGCAGCGCTGAGCAGCAGCACCGCCCCGCTCGCACGTCGCCCCCGTCGCTCCTCGAGCGGCGGGGGCGTCGTGCTGCCGGGGCGCACGTCGCCACGCGGCGACGGTCAGCGGCGGCGCGGGTCCCAGAGGACGAGGGCGCCGGAGCGCACCCGGCTGACGCGGCGGCCGAGCGTCCCCGCGACGACGGCGCCGGAGGGGTCGGCGGTGAAGACCCGGCGCTGGTCGGCGACGGCGGCACGCAGGCGCTCCAGCTCGTCGGAGAGCGCCACGACCTGGCGCTGCAGGTCGAGGATCCGCTGGATGCCCGCGAGGTTGACGCCGTCCTCCTGCGAGAGCCGCTGCACCTCCCGGAGGTCGGCGACGTCGCGCAGGCTGTAGCGCCGTCCGCGGCCGGCGGACCGCCGGGGCTCGACGAGACCGAGGCGGTCGTACTGCCGGAGGGTCTGCGGGTGCATGCCGGCGAGCTCCGCCGCCACCGAGATCGGCAGGACGGCGGCGTCGACGTCCAGCTCGGGCACGCCCGAGGCCGGGCCCGACCCCGCGGCCGGCCCGCCGGACGCCGTGCCGTCGGCGGCCGGGGTCACCGGGACCCGCCGCCCTCCGGGGCGCCGCCGCGCGCGGCCGCCAGCAGGTCGGCGCGCACGCCCGCCCCGCCGGCGACGCCGTCCGTCGCGGCCGCGAGCGCCTCGACGGCCGCCCGCGCCTCGTCCGAGAGCCGCTGCGGGACGACGACCTGCAGCGCGACGAGCAGGTCGCCGGTGCCCTTCGCCGTCGTGACGCCCCGGCCCCGGGCGCGGAGCACCCGGCCGGACGGCGAGCCGGCCGGCACGCGCAGGCGGACGGTGCCGCCGTCGGGGGTGGGCGCCTCGACCTCGGCGCCGAGCGCGGCCTCGGCGAAGGTGACGGGGAGGGTGACGCGCAGGTCGTCGCCGTCCCGGCTGAAGACCGGGTGCGGCGTCACCGCGACGGCGATGACGAGGTCGCCCGGCGGGACGCCGGGCCCTCCGGACGCGCCCTTGCCGCGCAGGCGGATCTTCTGGCCGTCCTTCACCCCGGCGGGGATGCGCGCCGTGACGGTGGTGCCGTCCCCCGCGCGCAGCGTCGTCGTGGACCCCCGTGCGGCGGTGAGGAAGTCGAGCGTCGTCGACGCCTGGACGTCGGCGCCCTGCCGCGAGCGCTGCGGCGCGCCGAAGCCCGCCGGCCCGCCGCCCGCGCCGCCCTGGCCGAAGAGCCCGCCGAGCAGGTCCTCGAAGCCGGGCGGGACGCCCTGGCCCGCACCGGCGCCGGGGCCCGGGCCGTAGCGGGCACGCTGCCCGCCGCCCGCGGCGCCGAACATGCCGCCGAGCAGGTCCTCGAAGCCACCCGCCCCGCCGGCCTGCCCGCGTCCGCCACCGCCCGCGCTGAAGCGAGCCCCGCCGGCCATGGCCCGCACCGCGTCGTACTGCTGCCGCTTCTCGGGGTCGGAGAGCACGGAGTACGCCTCGCCGACCTCCTTGAAGCGCCGCTCCGCGGCAGCGTCGCCGGGGTTGGCGTCGGGGTGCAGCGTCCGGGCGAGCTTGCGGTAGCTCTTCTTGATCGCGGCCGCGTCGGCGTCCTTGGGCACGCCGAGCTCGGCGTAGAAGTCCTTCTCGATCCAGTCCTGGCCGGACACCGGCGTACTCCCCTTCTCGGCGGGTGGTGCGCGTGGGCCCCGCGCGGCCTCTCGGCCGGCGGGGCCCACGTCGTCGTGCGGGTGGTGCTGCCGTGGTGCCTGCGGGTCGCGCCCGTCAGGCCGGGCCGGCGACGGCGACGCGCGCCGCCCGGAGCACACGGCCCCCGACCTTGTAGCCCGGCTGCAGGACCTGGGTCACCGTGGTGACGGTCACCCCCGCGTCCTGGCCGTGCATGAGCGCCTCGTGGACGGACGGGTCGAACTCCTCGCCCGCCTCGCCGTAGCGCTCGAGGCCCAGCCGCTCGAGGGTCGCCTCGAGCTTGTCGGCGATGGACGCCGCCGGGCCGTCGGCCAGCCCGCCGTGCGTGCGCGCCAGCACCACGTCGTCGAGGACCGGCAGGAGCGCCTCGAAGACACCGGACCGGGCGGAGGTGGCCGCCACGTCCCGGTCGCGGTCGACCCGTTTGCGGTAGTTGACGTACTCCGCCTGGAGCCGCTGGAGGTCGCCGAGACGCTGCTCGGCGAGCGCCTGCGCGTCCCGGACGGCGTCCCCGCCGCCCGCGGCGGCGAGGACGTCCTCGGCCGTGAGGTCCGACGCCGAGGCGTCGGGGCCACCGGCCGGGGCGCCGTCGGGCTCCGGCCCCGGCTCGCCCAGGGCCTGGTCGGCGTCCACCGGGGCGTCGGCCCCGCCGGCCGGCTGCTCGCGCAGCCGACCGGTCTCGGGGTCGATCCGCCGGCGGTCCCGGACCACGGGCTCCTGCTCGGGCGTGCCGCCCGCGGGCTGCGAGGGGCCGGCCGTCACTTGTCGCCCTTCCGCTCGTCCTCGTCCACGATCTCGGCGTCGACGACGTCGTCGTCGGCCGTGCCCGTGGAGGCGTCGCCCGTGGCGGCGCCGTCGGCGGGGGCGCCGTCGGCCTGCTCGGACTGCTGCTGCGCGTAGAGCGCGGCGCCGAGGGTCTGGCTCGCGGTGGCCAGCTCCTCCTGCGCCGTCGTCACGGCGGAGACGTCGTCGCCCGCGAGCGCGGTGCGGAGGGCGTCGACCTTGCCCTTGACCTCGGTCTTGCCGTCCTCGGGCAGCTTGTCGTCGTTGTCGGCGAGGAACTTCTCCGTCGAGTACAGGAGCTGCTCGGCGCCGTTGCGGGTCTCGGCCTCCTCGCGGCGCTTCTTGTCCTCGTCGGCGTGCGCCTCGGCGTCGCGGACCATGCGCTCGATCTCCTCCTTGGACAGCGCGCTGCCCCCGGTGATCTGCATGGACTGCTCCTTGCCGGTGCCGCGGTCCTTCGCCGACACGTGGACGATGCCGTTCGCGTCGATGTCGAAGGTGACCTCGATCTGCGGGATGCCCCGCGGCGCCGGCGCGATGCCGGTGAGCTCGAAGTTGCCGAGCGGCTTGTTGTGCTGCGCCAGCTCGCGCTCGCCCTGGAAGACCTGGATCTGGACGGACGGCTGGTTGTCGTCGGCCGTCGTGAAGACCTCGGAGCGCTTGGTCGGGATGGCCGTGTTGCGCTCGATGAGCTTGGTCATGATCCCGCCCTTCGTCTCGATGCCGAGCGACAGCGGCGTGACGTCGATGAGCAGGACGTCCTTGCGCTCGCCGGCGAGGACGCCGGCCTGCAGCGCGGCGCCGACGGCGACGACCTCGTCCGGGTTGACGCCCTTGTTGGGCTCCTTGCCGCCGGTGAGGCTGCGGACGACCTCCGCGACGGCCGGCATTCGGGTGGAGCCGCCGACGAGGACGATGTGGTCGATCTCGGAGACCTTGACGTCGGCGTCCGCGATGACCCGGTTGAAGGGCTCCTTGGTGCGGTCGAGGAGGTCCTTCGTCATCTGCTCGAACTGCGCGCGGGTCAGCTTCTCGTCCAGGTGGACGGGGCCGTTCTCCGTCATCGACAGGTACTGCAGCGAGATGCTGGTGCTCGTCGCGCTCGAGAGCTCCTTCTTGGCCTGCTCGGCCGCCTCGCGCAGACGCTGCATGGCGATCTTGTCCTTGGACAGGTCCACGCCGGAGCTGTTCTTCACCGTGGTGACGAGGTGCTGGACGACGCGGGCGTCCCAGTCGTCGCCGCCGAGGCGGTTGTCACCGCTCGTCGCGCGCACCTGGATGGTGGAGAAGCCGTCCTCGGCGTCCTTGCCCACCTCGAGCAGGGAGACGTCGAACGTGCCGCCGCCGAGGTCGAAGACGAGGATGAGCTCGTCCTCCTTGCCGCGGTCGAGGCCGTAGGCCAGCGCGGCGGCGGTGGGCTCGTTGATGATGCGGCCGACCTTGAGGCCCGCGATCTCGCCGGCCTCCTTGGTGGCCTGGCGCTCGGCGTCGTTGAAGTACGCCGGGACGGTGATGACGGCGTCCGTGACGGTCTCGCCGAGGTAGGCCTCCGCGTCCCGCTTGAGCTTCTGCAGCACGCGCGCGGAGATCTCCTGCGCGTTGTACTTCTTTCCGTCGATCTCCTGCGACCACGAGGTGCCCATGTGGCGCTTGACCGACGCGATGGTGCGGTCGACGTTCGTCACGGCCTGGCGCTTGGCGATCTCGCCGACCAGGGGCTCGCCGGACTTGGCGAAGGCGACGACCGACGGGGTGGTGCGACCCCCCTCGGCGTTCGCGATGACGGTGGGCTCACCGCCCTCGAGGACGGAGACGACGGAGTTGGTGGTGCCGAGGTCGATGCCGACCGCTCGTGCCATGGGGATGTCCTCCTGCGTGGTGCGGATGAGTCGAGGGCCCGACCGGTGCTCGGTCTTGAGCCGACTGCGCTCAACTCTGCGACGGGCTTCGGCGGGTGTCAAACCGGAGCGTTCGGGGTTGAGCCTGCCTGACTCAACTCACCCGGGTGGACGGGTGTTCCCGCCCACCGCGAGTCCGACGTCGGGCCCGGCCGAGCCCTCGGGCGTCACAGCCCCCCGGCCACCCGCAGCACCGCGCCCGTGACGTACGACGCCTCGTCGCCGAGCAGCCACGCGACGGCGGCGGCGACCTCGGGCGGTTCGCCCACCCGGCCGGCCGGGACCCGGTCGACGACGCGCTCGAGCCGGCCGGGGTCCCCGGCCGCGGCGTGGATGCTCGTGCGGACCATGCCGGGGGCGACGGCGTTGACCCGGACGCCCTGGTCGGCCAGCTCCTTCGCCAGCCCGACGACGAGGGCATCCACGCCCGCCTTCGCGGCGGCGTAGTGCACGTACTCGTGCGCCGAGCCGAGCGTCGCCGCGGCCGAGGACACCGCCACGACGGAGCCGCCGGCGCCACCGTAGGACGTCGACATGACCTGCGCCGCACGGCGGGCGCAGAGGACGACGCCGAGCAGGTTGACGTCGAGGACCCGGCGGACGACGTCGACCGGGGTGCAGGCGAGGTCGCCGAGGTGCGCCGTCAGCCCGGCGTTCGCCACGAGGCCCGTGACGGGGCCCAGGTCGGCGGCCGCGGCGAAGAGGGCGTCCACGTCGTCGGCGTCGACCACGTCGCCGCGCACCGCCACGGCCCGCACCCCCTCGGCCCGGACGGAGGCCAGGACCTCGGCCGCCGCGTCGTCGTCCCGGAGGTACCCGAGGGCGAGGTCGTGGCCGGCCCGGGCGAGGTGGAGGGCCGTGGCCGCGCCGATGCCCCGGCCGGCCCCCGTCACGACGGTCACGCCCCGCTGCGCCACGCCCGCAGCCTGGCACGGGGGCGGCGCGAGGTCCGTCGTCACGTCCCGCCGCGCTGCCACCATGGGGCGATGACGGCGCACGCGACCATCACCCGGGTCGTGCCCGCCACGGTCGAGGACACCTTCGACCTCGTCCACGACTACCCGCACCGCCTGGCGTGGGACACGTTGCTGCGCGAGGCCTTCACGGTCGACGACCGCCCGCCGGCGAAGGACGTCGAGGCCGTCTGCCGGGCCCGGTGGCACCTCGGCGGGCTCTCCTTCCGCACCCGCTACGTGACCTTCCGGCGTCCGGACCTCGCGGCGGTCGTCCTCGTCAGCAGCCCGCCCTTCTTCGCGACGTGGGCGGCGTCCATCCGCCACCGACCGCTCGAGCCGCTCGACGGCCGCCCGCGCAGCGAGGTCGTCTACACCCTGACCTTCACGGCCCGACCGGCCGCGCTGCGCCGGGTCGTGGAGCCGGTCGCCCTCGCCGCCTTCCGGTGGGAGACCCGGCGCCGGCTGCGCGCCCTCGCCGAGCACCTCGGCCGCCGGGATTCCGGGAGCGCCGCCCCGTGAGCGGCAGCGCCCGGGCGACGGGCACGGCTGCCACGCAGCGGGGCTGGTGGCTCGCCCTCGCCGCCACGGTCGCCCTCGCCCTGCTGTCGCTCGCCTCTAACGTGACGACGTCGGCCCAGCTCTCGGGCGACGCGGACGGGCTGCTCACCGCGCGATGGACCGTCAGCAAGCTGCTCAACGCGGGTGTCGCCTGGGCCGGCCTGCCCGTCCTCGCGGGCTGGCTCGTCCGCCGTCCGGGCCCCGCGGCCGCCGCCGGCGTCGCGGCCGCGGTCGGTGCGCTCGTCGTGCACTACGCCGTGGGCACGGCGCTCGGGGTCTTCGGCCCGGGCATCTGGACGTCCAACCTCCCCTGGTTCGTCGTCGCGGCGGTGACGGCCGGCCCGCTGGGCCTGGTGGGCGCCCTCGCCCGGCGACGCGGCCCGGTGGGCCTCCTCTGCCGCCTGGTCGTGCCCGTCGGGGCGGTGCTGGAGCCCGTCGTCACCGGCAGCCTGGCGCCGAGCCGCTTCCCGACCACGGCGCCCGACCGCGTCTCCGACGTCGTGAGCGGCGGCGTGCTGGTCGTCGTCGGCGCCGTCGCCGTCGTCGTCCGACGCGCCCGGGCCCGCTCCGTCCTCGACGACGGAGCGGCCGCGTGAGCGAGGTGGTCGTCGACCTCCCCCGCGACGAGGACGCCGAGGCGCTCGGGCGCATGCACCTCCGCTCGTGGCACGAGACCTACCCGAGCGCCGAGCACGGCGTCGACGCCGCGTGGGTGGACGCCCACGCGGGGTCGAAGGACTCCCCCGCGGCCGCCGCCGCCCGCCGGCGGTTCTTCGCGGCCCAGCGGTCGGACCCGGCGCGCACCTTCTACCGCGTCGCCCGCCGGGGCGGCGACGTCGTCGGCCTCGTCCACGCCACCCGGCCGGCGGAGGGGGACGCGGTCCTCGAGGCGCTCTACCTCCTGCGGGCGCACCAGGGCACCGGGGTCGCCGACCGGATGCTGGCCGCTGCCCTCGGATGGCTCGGGCCGCAGCCGATCTCGCTCGAGGTGGCGGCGTACAACGCCCGCGCCGTCGCGTTCTACCGCCGCCACGGCTTCCGGCCGACAGGGGCGACCTCCGTGGTGCTGGGCCTGCCCACGGTGGTGATGCGCCGCACCGGCTGATCGGCCGCCCCTCGACGACCCTTGTCCGTTTTGCCCACTTCTGCGTACTGTCCGTCAGAACCCACTTCCGACGGAGGGAGCGTGGCATGGGCGCCTCGCAGACCGGTCCGGCTCGACGACACCTGCTGCAGGGCCTGGGCGCCGCCGCGCTCCTGGCCGGGACCGCCGGGACGGCCGGTCCGGCCTCGGCCGCGGCCCGCCGCGGGGCCCGGCCGGTCCCGCCGGACCGCATCGGCTTCGGGCTCTACTCGATCCGCTCGATGCTCGCGGAGCAGCCGGAGGCCGTGCTCGAGCTCCTCGCGGAGGCCGGCTACGCCGAGATCGAGCCGGCCTACGACTACGGCGGCCTGAGCCCCAGCGCCTTCCGCGCCGCCACCGACGCCGTCGGGCTGCGCGTCGTCGGCAGCCACCACAACCCCGGCGACTTCCGCGGCGACCTCGCCGGACCGACCCTCGAGCGCGCGGCCGTCCTCGGCCAGCGGTACGTCGGCGTCTCCTACATGGACGGCGAGGAGACGCCGGACGGCTACCGCCGCATGGCGGAGGAGATGAACGGCTGGGGCGAGCTCGCCCGCTCGTACGGCCTCCGCTGGTACGCGCACCTGCACGACAACGAGTTCCGCACGGCCCCGGGCACGGGGCAGGTCCTCTTCGACATCTGGCTCGCGGAGACCGACCCGCGGCTCGTCGACTTCGAGCTGGACCTCTACTGGATCCTGCGCGCCGGCGTAGACCCCGGCCCCTACCTCGACGCCCACGAGCGCCGCTTCCCCCTGCTGCACCTCAAGGACGGTGTCCCGACCGAGGGCGTGGAGACCGACCTCGGCGACAGCTCCGTCGACTTCCCCGGGATCCTGGCGCACCTGCGGCACCCGGCCGCCCACCACTACGTCATCGAGCGCGACGAGCAGCCCGACCCGCCGCGGACCGCCCGGCGTTCCTACGACTACCTGCGCAGCCTGCGGGTCCGACCGCTGCCCCTGCCGCGATGACGCCGACCCCGGCCGCCGCCCGTCACGCCACCTCCCGGAGGACCCGATGAAGCGCTCCACCGCCGTCCTCGCCGGCGCCCTGCTCGCCGCGCCGGCGCTCCTCGCCCCCTCGGCCGCCGCGGCGGGCCTGCCCGCCCCGGCGACGTCCTGCGCGGACGTCGCCGACGGCAGCACGGTCGAGGGCGACCTCGTCGTCCGCGCCGGCACCGCCTGCGAGCTGGCCGACGTCGTCGTCACCGGCGCGACGCGGCTCGGCGAGGCGGCGGAGCTCTCGCTGACCGGCTCCACGCTCGGCGGCCGCGTCGCCGTCGGCCCCGACGCCGCGCTCGACCTCGTCGGCTCCACGGTCGAGGGTCGTCTCGTGCACCGCGGCTACTCCGTGACCGCGACCGGCAGCACCTTCGACGGCGCGGTGGTCGTGACCGCCGACGTCGAGCGCCCCGCGCTCCTCGTCGCCGAGGCGAGCACGGTCGGCGGCGACCTCCGCGCCGTCGGGGCGGAGGTCGTCCTCGAGGGCTCCCGGGTCGCGGGCGACGTCGTCACCGAGTCCGGCAGCTCCACCGACGTCGTCGACTCGGTCGTCCGCGGCGGCCTCCAGGTCCTCGGCAACGCGGCCGGCGCCCTCGTGTGCGAGTCGGAGGTCCACGGCGACGCCCTCCTCGGCGACAACGACCTCGGCGTCCAGCTCGGCCGCACCGGTCCCTTCGCGGAGTGCGACGGCCAGGGCGTCTGGGGCGGTGACGTCGTCGTCGAGGGCACGGACGGCGAGGTCCGGCTGGACGGCAACGTCGTCCGCGGCGACCTCGCGGGCGACGACAACGCGCCCGCGCCCACGGGGACGGCCAACCGCGTCCGCGGCGAGCTCCGCGGCCAGATGGCCGACCTCTGACCGTGCGACAGGCGTTGCTCCGCCCGGCCACGCGTCGGCGCAGGTCAACGCGGCGGCGACGCCCCGCCGGGCGAGCAACGCCTGTCGCACGGCGCCGGTGGCCTCCGCGGACGCGGCGAGGCGCCCGGCTCAGGGCGCGAAGAGCTCGAGGTGCTCGGGCGGGAAGTAGTCCTGCACCGCGGCGCCGACGCGCACGAGGTACAGGCCGCGCGAGGTGTCGAGGTGCACGACCGTCCCCACGCTCCCGGTCATGGCCGCGCCCTGGACGGTCACCTGCACGGTGTCGCCGATCGCGAAGTCCTCCACGCGCTCGCCCCCTGCTCGGGCCGCGCCCCGGCGGGTCCGGGACGTCCGGCCCCGCACGCTAGCGACGAGAAGTCCCTCGCGGCCGCCGCGCGTCGCGCCGTACGGTCGCCGCCACCGTCCGGCCGACCAGCCCGAGGACACCCGTGCCCGGCGACGACCCGCCCACCGCGTCCGCCGCCGTCGTCCTCCTGCTCGGCTACCCCGCAGCGGGCAAGCGGACGGTCGGCGGCCACGTCGCACGGCTCCTCGACGGCGTCCTCGTCGACGACCAGCTCGTCAACCGGCCCGTCCTCGAGGTGCTGCGCTGGGACGGCGTCGAGCCGCTGCCCCCGGGGACGTGGGACCGGGTCGCCCCCGTCAGGGCGGCCGTGCTCGACGCCGTCGAGCACCTCGCGCCGCGGACGCGGAGCTTCGTCATGACGAACGTCCTCGAGGACGACGACCACGGCGCCGCGGAGTACGACCGGCTCCGGGCGCTGGCCGGCCGCCGCGGCTCCCTCTTCCTCGCCGTCCTGCTCACGTGCGACGTCGACGTCCAGGTGGGCCGCACCGACACCCCTGACCGGGTCGCGCTCCGGAAGGGCTCGGACCCGGAGGGGTACCGGCGCTTCCGGGAGACCGTGCGGCTGCACCGGCCGCCGGAGGACGAGGTGCTGCACCTCGACACGACGACCACCCCACCGGAGGAGAACGCCCGGCTCGTCGTCGAGGAGCTGCGGCGGCGCGGTCTCCCGGCGCCCGTCGCGACGGCACCTCTCACCTAGCCTCGCGGCATGGCACCTGACGGAACCGGCATCGTCGTCCTGCTCCTCCTCGGCGTCGCCTACCTGGTCCTGCTGGCCCTCGGCCTCTTCGTCACCTACTGGATCATCCGCCTCGCCGTCCGGCACGGGTCCCTCGACGCCCGCCGGCGCTGGCGCGACGACGAGGAGCGCGTGCAGCGGCAGCTGCGCGCCGAGGGCTTCGGCTCGGCCGGCGGGCCGCAGTAGGTCTGCGCCGCAGCCCCTGCCGTGGCGGACGAGCGGCCCCGCGGGCACGGTGGGGAGATGACCGTCGTCGTCGTCACCGGGGCGTCCCGCGGCATGGGCACCCTCACCGCCCGCCGGCTCGCCGAGCAGGGGTGCACCGTCTTCGCCGGCGCACGCCGACCCGCGGCGGTCGCCGAGCAGCTCCGTCAGGAGCCCGTCGGCGGCGACCTGCGCCCCCTCGCCCTCGACGTCACCGACGACGCCTCGGTGGCCTCGGCCGCCCAGGAGGTCGAGGCGGCGGCGGGAGCTGTGGACGTCGTCGTCAACAACGCGGGCGTGGCCGGCACCTGGGCGGGCCCGGGCGACGTCGGCCCCGAGGACTTCCGCGAGGTCCTCGACGTCAACGTCCTCGGCCCCGTCCGCGTGACGCGCGCGTTCCTGCCGCTGCTGCTCCGGGCGGAGCGACCGCGGCTCGTCATGGTGTCGTCCGGCATGGGGTCCTTCGCCCACCAGACCGGCGACCCCGTCTACGCCGACATCGCCCACCTGCCCTACCCGGCGTCGAAGGCGGCGCTGGACATGCTCGTGGTCCAGTACGCCAAGGCGCTGCCGCAGGTGCTCGTCACGGCCGTCGACCCGGGCCTGACCGCCACCGACTTCACCGGTGGGGCCGGGCACACCGTGGCCGAGGGCGCCGCGCCGATCATCGCCGCGGCCCTCGACACCGTCGGCCCCAGCGGCCGCCTCGTCGACGCCGACGGGGCGGCGGGCTGGTAGCGGGGCGGACCACCCCGACCGGCCCTCGACGGTGCCACGCTGCCGAGATGGACGACCCCGCGAAGGACGAGCTCCACCACTACCTGCAGCAGGGCCGCGAGGCGGTGCTGTGGAAGCTCGACGGCCTCGACGAGCGCGACCTCCGCCGTCCGCTGACACCGACGGGCACGAACCTGCTCGGGCTCGTCAAGCACCTCGCCGGCGTGGAGTCCGGGTACCTCGGGCTCGTCTTCGGCCGACCCTTCCCGGAGCCGCTGCCCTGGGCGGAGGGGGACGCCGAGCCGAACGCCGACATGTGGGCGACGGCCGGGGAGTCCCGCGCCGACGTCGTCGACCTCTACCGGCGGGTGTGGGCGCACGGCGACGCCACCGTCGCGGCGCTCCCGCTGGACGCCCCCGGCGACGTCCCGTGGTGGCGCCCGGAGGCGCGCGCCGTGACCCTCCACCGGGTCCTCGCCCACCTCGTCGCGGAGACCCACCGGCACGCCGGGCACGCCGACGTCGTGCGCGAGCTCGTGGACGGCTCCACCGGCCACCGGCGCGAGCACTCGAACCTCCCCCAGGGCGACGCCGCCTGGTGGGCCGCCCACCGGCAGCGGCTGCAGGACGTCGCCGACCGCGCCTGACGGACCACCGCTCAGTCCGGGCGGCAGCGCCGGTCCACCCCTCGTCGGACCCGCACCGCCCGAGAGGACCCCGTCGTGAGCACCCCCGACCAGCCGTCGCCCCGGCTCGACCTGCGCTCCGGCACGCAGCGCGTGTTCGCCCACCTGCTCGTGAGCAATGCCGTCGTCGCCGTCATGAACTACACCGTCTGGTTCGCCGTGACCTTCTGGGTCTTCCTCGAGACGCAGTCGGTCTTCGCGACCGGGATGATCGCCGGGATCTTCCTCGTGGCCACGGCCGGGACGGGCATCTGGTTCGGCAGCCTCGTGGACCGCCACCACAAGCGGTCGGTCATGCAGGTCTCGGCGCTGGCGTCGACGGCCGTCTACGGCGTCTGCCTGGCGCTCTACCTGCTGACGCCGGACGCCGCCTTCCGCGACGTCGCCTCCTGGCAGCTGTGGGTCTTCGTCGTCCTGCTCATGGTCGGCGTCGTGGCCGGCAACCCCCGGTCCATCGCCCTGCCGACCCTCGTGACGCTGCTCGTGCCCGCCGACCGGCGCGACCGCGCCAACGGGCTCGTCGGCACGGTCACGGGCGCGTCGATGCTCGTCACCTCGGTCATCAGCGGCGTGCTCGTCGCCGCCGGCGGGATGCTCTACGTCCTCCTGCTCGCGCTGCTCGTCCTCGTCGTGTCGATGGCGCACCTCGCCCGGCTCGACGTCCCCGAGACCCGCGTGCTCACCACGGCCGAGGCGACGGCGGACCCGGCGCCCGAGGTACCGGCCGTCGGCGCGGAGGGCGGGACGGGCCCCGGCGCGGCCGCCGCCGCGGCGACCCCGACGTCGTCCGACGGCGTCGACCTCCGCGGCACCTGGCGGCTCGTCCGCGGCGTCCCGGGGCTGCTGCCGCTCATCGCCTTCAGCTGCTTCAACAACTTCATCGGCGGCGCCTTCATGGCGCTCATGGACGCCTACGGGCTCTCGCTCGTGTCGGTCCAGGTGTGGGGCCTCCTGTGGGGAGGGCTCAGCGCGCTGATGATCGTCGGAGGCCTCCTCGTCGCGCGGGTGGGCCTCGGGCGCAGGCCGGTGCGCCTGCTGCTGCTCGTCAACGCGGCCGCCTGGACCGCGACGATGCTCTTCCCCCTGGCCGCGTCGGTCGTCACGCTGACGGTCGCCATGGCGGTCTTCATGCTGCTCATGCCCTTCGCCGAGGCCGCCGAGCAGACCGTCCTCCAGCGCGTCGTGCCCTACGAGCGCCAGGGGCGGGTCTTCGGCTTCGCGCTCAGCGTCGAGCAGGCGGCGTCCCCGCTCACCGCCTTCCTGATCGGGCCGCTGACGCAGTTCGTCGTCGTGCCCTCCATGACCGGCTCGGGCGCGGGCGCCCTGGCCATCGGCGGCTGGTTCGGCACCGGGCAGGCGCGGGCCATCGCCCTGGTCTTCGTCGTCGTCGGCGCGGTGGGCCTGCTGGCGACGCTCGTGGCGCTCGCGAGCCCGCAGTACCGGGCGCTGTCCGCGTCCTACGCGCGGTCGGGCGGCGCAGCGGCTGCCCGCGAGGCACCGGCGGGATCGGCCGGCTGACGCCTCGCGCCGGTGCCCTCAGCCGTCGTACCGCCGGTACGTCACCGCCATCCCCCCGGTGGGGTCGAGCCGGTCGAGCAGGGCGTCGGTGATCTCGACGAGCTGCCCGAGCTGCTCGGGGGTCAGCGCGTCGACGACGTGGTGGCGGACGGCGGCGACGTGGCCCGGCGCCGCCCGCTCGGTCGTCGCCATGCCCTCGTCGGTCAGGGTCACGTCGGTGGCGCGGGCGTCGTCGTCGGCCTGCCGGCGCTCGAGGAGGCCCCGACCCTCCATCCGGCGCACGACGTTGGACAGCCGGGGCAGCGTCGCGTTCGTCTGCTGGGCCAGCGCGCTCATCCGTAGCGTGCGGCCCGGTGTCTCCGAGAGGATCGCGAGGACGAAGTACTCGAAGAGCGTGACTCCGCCGTCGCGGCGGAGCTGGCCGTCCAGCACGCCCGGCAGGACCTCCAGCACCGAGGCCACGCGGATCCACGCCGCCAGCTCACGCCGGTCCAGCCACTCGGTCGCCACGTCGTCCTCCTCGTTGGTTGTCGGCACAACCATACGGTGCTACCGTCGACCCAACAGTTCACGCAACAACCTCTGCCCGTGGAGACGCCATGACGACCCCCACGACGACCGCCACCGGTCGCGACGACGCCCTGCTCCTCCCCGGCGCGACGACGATGGACGCCGTCACCCTCCACGTCGCCGACCTGCCCGGCATGACGGCGTACTACCGCGACGCCCTCGGCCTCGAGGAGCTCGCCGGCGACGCCGCCCGCACCGCGACGGACCTCGGCGCCCCCGGTGCGGCGGCCGCCGACGTCAGCGTCCTCGGCCGTGGCCGCGACGCCCTCGTCGTCCTCGTCCACACCCCCGGCCTCCCCGCGCCGGCGCCCGGCCAGGCGGGCCTCTTCCACACGGCGCTCCTCTTCCCCGACCGCGCGGCGCTCGCGGACGTCGTCGCCCGGGCCGCGCGCCACCCGCGGTCGGCCTACGTGGGCTCGGCCGACCACCTCGTGTCGGAGGCCTTCTACTTCACCGACCCCGAGGGCAACGGCATCGAGCTCTACCGCGACCGCCCGCGCGAGGAGTGGGGGTGGCAGGACGGCCGCGTCCTCATGGACAACGCGCCGCTCGACCCGAACGCCTTCCTCCGCGACCACCTCGTCGAGCAGCCGCTCAGCGGCGCCGAGGTCGGCCACGTCCACCTCAAGGTCGGCGACGTCCCCACGGCCCGCGCCTTCTACGTCGACGCGCTGGGCTTCGAGGTCACCGCCGAGTGGAGCGGCGCGCTCTTCGTCTCCGCCGGCGGCTACCACCACCACATGGCCATGAACAGCTGGGGCAGCCGTGGCGCCGGCGCCCGTGCGGCGACCATCGGCCTCGGCCAGGTGTCGATCGTCGTGCCGACGGCGCAGGACGTCGACGCCCTGGCCGAGCGGCTCCGGCGTCACGACATCACCGCCCGCCACGACGGCCGCACGCTGCGCTTCGAGGACCCATGGAAGAGCCTGCTCGAGGTGAGCGCCGCCGGCTGACCGCGGGCGCTGCGACGCTGACGGCATGACGCTGCCCACCGAGCTGACGCTGCCCGGGCCCGCGGTCGTGCTGCGGCGTGCCACCGCGGACGACGTCGGGGCCGTGGTGCGGCTGCTCGCCGACGACCACCTCGGTGCGGGCCGCGAGCGGCTCGAGGGCGACGACGACCTCGCCGTCTACCTCGACGCCTTCGCCGCCGTCGACGCCGACCCAGCCCAGACCCTCGTCGTCGCCGAGCGCGACGGGGAGGTCGTCGCCACGCTCCAGCTCGGCGTCCTGCCCGGGCTGTCCCGGCGGGGCGCGCGGCGGGCGCAGGTCGAGGCGGTCAGGGTGCGGGAGGACCTGCGCGGCAGCGGTCTCGGGACGGCGATGCTGCGGTGGGTCGTCGTCGAGGCACGCGACCGGGGCTGCGCCGTCGTCCAGCTGACGACGGACGCCTCGCGCACCGACGCCCACCGCTTCTACGAGCGCCTCGGCTTCGTCGCGACGCACCGGGGCTACAAGCTCCCGATATCCGGCTGACCCGCCGGCCGGCGCCGTGCCACGGTGCGCGCCATGGACGTCGACCAGCGCGCCGACCTCGTCGCCGAGGCCGCCCGGGCCCTCGCCCCCCGCCGGCTCGGCGACCGCCTCGTCGGCGACGTCGCCGCCGTCGTCGTCACGGACCGGGGCGACCACTTCACGGGCGTCTGCATCGACACCGGCAGTGGGACCGGCTTCTGCGCCGAGGCCTCCGCGGTCGCGGCGATGGTGACGGCCGGGCAGCAGCGCATCACCGGCGTCGTCGCCGTGTGGCGGGACGACGACGGTCGCCTCCACGTCCTGCCGCCCTGCGGCCGCTGCCGGGAGTTCCTGCGCCAGATGCACCCCGACAACCTCGACGCCGTCGTCGTCCTCGCACGCGGGGCGTGGGCGCCGCTGCGCGAGCTGCTGCCGGCGCACGAGTGGCCGGAGCCGGAACGGTGAGCAGGCCGGCGCTGCGGCGGGCGAGGCCGGCGGACGCCCCCGCGCTGGCCGCCGTCCACCACCGGTCCCGCGAGGCGGCCATGCCGTGGCTGCCGGTGCTGCACACGCCGGTCGAGACCGAGGCGTGGTTCGGCGACGTCGTCCTGAGGTCGCAGGTCGTCACCGTGGCCGAGGAGCAGGGCCGGGTCCTGGGCCTGTCCGCGGTCGCGGACGGGTGGCTCGAGCAGCTGTACGTCGACCCCGACGCCCAGGGCCGAGGTCTGGGACGGGCGCTCCTCGACGCAGCGTGCGCGGCGCACCCCGACGGCCTGCGGCTGCACGTCTTCACGCGCAACGAGCGGGCCCGGGCGTTCTACGAGGCCGCGGGCTTCGTGCTGGTCGGGTCGGGCGACGGCGCGGCCACCGAGGAGCAGGAGCCGGACTGCACCTACGCCTGGCCGGGGGCCTCGGCTCAACGCAGGTGAGGCGGCGGCCTCCCGGACACGACGTCCGCGAGGACCGGCGCGTCGGGGGCGAAGAGGGGCGACGGCAGCCGGTCCGGGGCGAAGAATCCCACCTCGGTCACCTCGTCGTCGGGGGCGCCGACCCGCCGGAGGGCGACGGCGGTGACGACGACGCCGACGACGTGCCGGCGCGCGCCGTCGGGGTACCGGTGCACCTGGGTGGCCGGGTCGCTGTAGACGCCGAGCAGCCCGTCGACGCGCACCTCCCAGCCCGACTCCTCGCGGCACTCGCGGACGGCCGCCCGCGCCCACGTCTCGCCGGCCTCGACGCCGCCGCCGGGCAGGCCCCACGTCCCGTCGTCGCGACGGCGAACGAGGAGCACGCGCCCGTCCGCGTCCCGGGCGACCACGCCCGCCACCGGCCTCAGGACGACGTCGTCCACCCCGGCACCTCCTCGAGTGCGACCGCGCGGCACGAGTCCGACGTCGCGCACGCCCCCGGCGCGCCGACCGTGCCCTCACGTCGGACCCGGGACCGGACGTCGGACTCGCCGTCAGCGGGCAGCCCCCGTCGCGTCGTACCGCAGCCGCACCAGCTGCGAGCCGGGCAGGACCTCGGCGTCGAGCAGGCGCAGGCCGGCGGGCGGGCCCGCGTACAGCGAGGCGCCCTCCCCCACGACGCAGGCACCGACGAGGACGACGAGCTCGTCGACGAGCCCCTGCGCCAGGAAGGGGTTCCACGTCGTCGCGCTGCCGAACATCAGCAGGTCGCCCCCCTCGCCCTCCTTGAGCCGGGCGACCGCGGCCGGGCCGTCGTCGCGGCGCACCACGCGGGTCCGCGGCGCCCACGGCGCCCAGTCGTCCACGGCGAGCGAGTCGCTGACGACGAGGTTGTCGAGCGAGGTGACCCGCTCGGCGATGGCCCGGTCACGCCCGCCGGCGGACGGGTCGGCCGCGACGGCGGACCAGTGGGACCAGTTGTCGGGGAACCACCGGCCGCCGTAGACGAGCGTCCCCGCCCGCTGCAGCAGGGCGAGGTTGTGGTCGTCGAAGGCGTCCTCGAAGGGCATCCGCGACAGGTCGCCGCCCGCCCCGACGTAGCGGCCGTCGAGCGAGGTCAGCACCGAGACGACGAGCCTGCGCACGACCCGCAGGCTGCCGTGCCAGGCGCGCACGGACAAGACCCCGAGACCTCAGCCCTCCCGGTGCCGCAGCCGCTCGTTGCCCGCCGCCACGGCCCCGGACAGCCGCTCGAGGAAGTCGGCGACCACGCGCAGGTCCTCGGCCGACGCGGCCTGCACCGTCGCGGCCATCTCCCGCCCGGCGAAGGCCGTGAAGGCGCGGGCCCGCTCCCGCCCCTCGTCGCTGGGACGCAGGGTCACCCGCCGGCGGTCGGCGCTCTCGCGGCTGCGGACGACCATGCCGGCGCGCTCCAGCCGGTCGAGGAGCACCGTCGTCGCGCCCGTCGTCATGCCGAGGCGGCGCGAGAGCGCCTGCGGCGAGAGCGGTTCCCCGCCCTCGGCGGCCCAGACGACGTGGCCGAGCGCGTTCGCGTCGGACGTCGGCAGGCCCGCCCAGCGCCCGAGGTGGTGGTTCATCTCCGCCTGGCCCACCGTCCAGCCGCGCAGGGCCTCGAGCACCGCCAGGTCCTCCGGGCGCCACCGCTCGGTGAGCGGGTCGGCCGGCCCCGGACGCTCGTCGCTCATCCGGCGGGCTCCTTCACAATAAAGTAACTTGGCAGTGCAGTCATCATCCCACCGTAGAGGAGCGCCCACCCATGGAGCAGCAGCGTCGCCCGCGCACGGCCGTCGTCTCGGGAGCCAGCATCGCGGGGCTGTCCGTCGCCTTCTGGCTCCGCCGCACCGGGTGGGACGTCACCGTCCTCGAGCGGGCCGACGCGTTTCGCGACGGCGGGCAGAACGTCGACGTCCGCGGCGTCGCCCACGACGTGCTCGACCGCATGGGCCTGACCCCGGCCGTGAAGGCCCGCAACACCACCGAGACGGGCACCGTCCTCGTCGACGAGACCGGTCGCGTCACCGCCGACCTGCCGTCCGACGGCCCCGACGGCGCGACCGCGGAGCTCGAGGTGCTGCGGGGCGACCTCGCCCGCGTCCTCCTCGACGCCCTCCCCCACGGCGTCGACGTCCGCTACGGCCTCACCGTCGCGGCCGTGGACGACGACGCGGACGGCGTCACCGTGACGACGACCGCGGGCGACGCGCTGCGCGCCGACCTCCTCGTCGTCGCCGAGGGGGTGCGCTCGTCGACGCGTGACCTCGTCATGGGCGAGGAGGTGGACACCCACGAGCTCGGCATCACCATGGCCTTCGGGACCATCCCCCGCACGGCCTCCGACGACGACCGCTGGCGCTGGCTCACGACGACCGGTGGGCGGCAGGTGCACCTGCGGCCCGACCCCCACGGGACGACGCGCGCCATCCTCGCCGTCGCGCGCTCCGGCGGGCTCGTCGGCGTCGACCGCGACGAGGCCGTGCGCCGGCTGCGGGACGTCTTCGACGGCGTCGGCTGGGAGGCCCCCCGCGTCCTCGACGGGCTCGCGACGTCGGACGACGTCTACGTCGACGACCTGGCGCAGGTCCGCATGAGCACCTGGCACCGCGGCCACGTCGTCCTCGCGGGCGACGCCGGCTGGTGCGTGACGCCGATGGGCGGCGGCGGGGCCTCCCTGGCGCTGACGAGCGGCTACGTCCTCGCCGCCTCGCTGTCGACGGCCGCGACGACGGAGGACGCCCTGCGCGCCTACGAGGAGTGGATGCGACCGCTCGTCGACGACGTCCAGAAGCTGCCGCCCGGCATCCAGCACTTCGCCTACCCCGAGACGCGGCTCGGCCTCGCCGCCCGGCGCCTCGCCGACAAGGCCCTCTTCTCCGGACCGCTGCGGCCGCTCTTGGCGAAGATGACCGAGGTGGCGCAGACGGAGCGGCCGCTGCCCGCGATGAGCGCCTGAGCCTCCGCACGGGCGGCGGCATCGGTCCCGCCGCCCGTGCCGAGGCTCGGCGAGACTGCCCCCGTGGACGACGTCGAGGTGCTGCGCCACAACCCCGACAACGCGACGACGGTCGTCGTCGAGCGGGTCCGCACGGCGACCGGGACGCGGGTGCGCAAGGTGCTCCGCCGGGCAGGGGTCACGACGACGGCCCCCGCGCACTGGGCGTCGTCCGAGGACCCGGCGCACTGGAACTCCTGGCGCCGCGAGGCCGACGCCTACCGCGACCCCGCGTTGCGGGCGTCCCTCGCCGGCACCGGGCTGGCGATGCCGGTGGCCGACGTCGTCGAGCACCCCGACGGCGCCACGCTCGTGCTCGAGGACGTCGTCGGCACCCCCGGACCGGAGTTCACGCTCGACGACCACGTCGCCACCGCTGCCGCGCTCGGCCGCTGGCAGGGGCGTCCGACGCCACGGCCCGGGTGGGCGTCGCGGCGGTGGCTGCGGCAGTACTCGACGAGCCGGCCGGCCGACCTGTCCGTCGTCGACGACGACGCCGCCTGGGCCCGACCGCTGGTGCGGGACACCTGGCCGGACGGTCTCCGCGACGGCTGGCGGCACCTCCTCGCGCACCGGGGGCGGCTGCTCGACGCCGCCGAGGAGCTGCCGCGCACGCTGTGCCACCTCGACGCGTGGGCGAGCAACGCCGTCCGACGTCCGGGTGGCGAGGTCGTCCTCCTCGACTGGGCGTTCGCCGGCGACGGCGCCGTCGGAGAGGACCTCGGCAACTGGTTGCCGGACAACGTCTTCGACCTGTTCTGGCCGGCGGACCGGCTCGCGGAGGCCGAGGCGGCGTGCCTGCCGGCGTACCTGGCCGGTCTCCGGGAGAGCGGCTGGGCGGGCAGCGACGGGGACGCCCGGCTCGGCGTCCTCGTCTCCGCGGTGAAGTACACGTGGCTGCTGCCGCTGCTGCTGACGCGCGCGGCGGCCGCCGAGCACCGCGCCTACCACCGCCCGGCCGAGGCCCGGCACCTCTACCGCGAGCGCGGTGCCGCTCTGGCTCACCTGGCCGGCTGGGCCCGGGAAGCCGTCGACGCCGTGGGGTGAGGGCCGGGTCGGGGCTGTGGACGTGCGCTGACAGGGGGCGGGGCGCGGGGGCGCCGCCCACGCCGCACCATGGGCGCATGGCGACGAGGCAGCAGCAGGTCCTGGCGGACGCGACCGGCACCCTCCGGTTCGAGCCCCTCGGCAAGCGGGTCAGGGCGGCGCTGGCGGGCGGTGTCGTCGTGGACACGACGGGGTCCGTCGCGGTCTGGGAGCCGCGGCGGTTCCTCTGCCAGTACGCCGTCCCGGAGGGCGACGTCCGCGCCGAGCTCTCGCCCGCCCGCGACGCCGGCGCCGACGTCCCCGGCGACGGACTGCTCGGGCCGGACGTGCCCTTCACGGCCCACACGACGCCGGGGACGTCGCTCGACCTCAGCGCGGCCGGTGTCGTCCGGCCCGGGGCGGCCTTCCGGCCGGACGACCCCGACCTGGCCGGCCTCGTCCTGCTGGACTTCGACGCCCTCGGCCCGTGGTGGCACGAGGACGAGGAGAACGTCGGCCACCCGCGCGACCCCTTCCACCGCGTCGACACGCTGCCGAGCTCGCGGCGCGTCCGCGTGACGCTCGACGGCGAGGTGGTCGCCGAGAGCACGCGCCCGCTGGCGGTCTTCGAGACGCAGCTGCCCCCGCGCCTCTACCTGCCGCGGGCCGACGTCGTCGCGGACCTCGACCCCACGGGCACGCGGACGGCCTGCCCCTACAAGGGGTGGGCGTCGTACTGGACGGTGCGGACGGCGTCGGGCGCCGTCGCCGAGGAGGCCGCGTGGAGCTACGAGACCCCGCTCCACGACGTCGCCGCGGCCGCCGGGTACCTCTGCTTCGACGGCTCGCGGGTGGACGTCGTCGTCGACGCGCCGGCGTGACGGAGCCGCGGACGCCGTGATCCCCCGCTTCGAGGCGCCGCTCGTCCGGGCGCTCCTGAGGGACCAGCACCCGGACCTCGCCGACCTCCCCCTGCGCGAGGTCGACGGCGGCTGGGACAACCACGTGTGGCGGCTCGGCGACGACCTCGCCGTCCGCCTGCCGCGGACCTCCCGGGGACCGGGCCTCCTGCTCGCCGAGCAGACCTGGGTGCCGGTGCTGGCCGGGCTCCTCCCCCTGCCCGTCCCGGCGCCCGTGCGGGTCGGCCGTCCGTCCGAGCTCCTCGACCGGCCGTGGACCGTGGCGCGCTGGGTGACCGGGACGCCGGCCGACCTCGCGCCCCTCGGCGTGGTGGCGGCGGGCACGCTCGCCCGCGCCCTGCGCTGCCTGCACGTGCCGGCGCCCGAGGGCGCTCCGCGCAGCGACTCCCGAGGTGTCCCGCTGGCACGGGCCCTGCTGCCCGAGCACGTCCTCGACGAGGTCGTCGACGACGCGTCGAGAGCGCGTCTCGACGCGGTGTGGCGGGCCGCCCTGGCGGCGCCCGCCTGGGACGGCGCGCCGCGCTGGCTGCACGGCGACCTGCACCCCGCCAACGTCGTGGGCGACGAGCACGGCGACCTGGTCGGTCTGCTCGACTTCGGCGACCTCTGCGCCGGCGACCCGGCGACGGACCTGTCGGCGGCCTGGCTCCTCCTGCCCGACGGGGCCGCGGAGCCCTTCCTCGATGCCTACGGCGCTACCGACGGCGCTACCTCGGCGCGCGCCCGTGGGTGGGCGGTGCTCCGCGCGGTCGGCCTGCTCCAGATCGGGCGCGCGGGCCGGCTCGGGCTCGCGGGCGGGAAGCCGACCTGGGAGCCGGCCGGACGGGCGGCGCTGCGACGCGTTCTCGCCGTCTGACCCCGGGTCGGGCCACCCGGGCACCGCGACGGGACGCCCGGGCGGCGTTCCACCACCCCGTCGAGCGCCTCTGCACGAGAACCGCCGTGCACGGCGGTTCTCGTGCAGAGGCTCAGCCCGGCCGCGTCGCGGCCCGTCGGCGCCGGGCGGCGTCGACGGCGCCCGTGAGGCCGAGGACCGCCGCCGTGACGACGAAGAGCCCGAAGGGGTGGAGGAAGGCGAGGACCTCCAGGCCGTCGCCCCACCCCGTCGCGCGGTACCGGGCGACGACGAGGGCCGCGACGACGACGTGCGGCACGACGAGCGCCGCTCCGGTGACGACGTAGCCGGCGTACCCGGCGCGGGCGCGCCACAGCAGGACGGCGGCGGGGACGACGAGCACGTAGGCGAGCCACCACCACGCCGTGACGAAGGTCGTGTCGTAGGTGTACTGGTCGAGGCGGGTGACGCCCGGCGCCGTCACGAGCGCGAGGACGCCGACCACCACGGACGCCGCACCGACCGCCACCGCCACGCCGCCGGGCAGGCGGCGGGCGACCGGGCGGGTGCTCTGCTCGAGGGCCATGCGCGATGGTGGCAGCGGCGGCGACGCGGCGCCCCCGCTCCCGCAGATCAGGCGACGCGCGCCGACGACCCGGACGACCCCGTGCCGCGGGAGGGCTCGTCCGCGGCGTCGTCGTCCTCACCGCTGCCGGGCGACCAGTAGACGGTCACCGTCCACCACGGCCCGTCGGCGGTCATGTCGGAGGAGACGGTGAGGTCCATGACGTCCATCGGCGCGATCCCCTCCTCCTCCATGAGGTCCGCCACCCGCCGCAGCAGGAGCGGGAGGTCGGTGGCGCCGTCGCCCTCCGGGTTGCTGAGGCTGACGTGCCGGCAGGTCCACTGCTCGTCCATGGGCCCCATCCTCGACGACGCTCGCGACGGTGCTCGGTCGAGTCCGACGCACGACATGATCCCGCCGGCCCGGACCTTGCCGTTCGTCGGACTCGACGGGCGACGAGGCGAGCGGCGTCCGTCGGACGGGCCCCGCCGCGGTCAGGGCCGCAGGGGGGCATCGACGGTCTCAGCCGTCGCCGTCCACCACCGGCGCGTGGCAGACCGCCTCGACGTTGACGCCCTCGGGGTCGCGGACGAAGGCGCCGTAGTAGTCGGCGTGGTACTCGGCGTGGTACTCGGCCCAGACGCCCGGCGGGCGGAGCGTCGTCCCGCCCGCGGCGAGCGCGGCGGCGTGGAAGGCGTCGACGGTCGCCCAGTCGTCGGCCGTGAAGGCGACGTGGGTGTCCTCGTCGTAGGCGTAGTCGTCGCGGCCGCCCTCGACGAGCCAGAAGAAGGGCTTGGGGTGGACGCCGAAGGCGTGCATCGCCTTCTGCTGCGCCGCCGGCGTCGCGGGGACGGCGATGAGCGTGACGATGTCGAGCGGCGCGAGGGCCGCCTCGTAGAAGGCGACGGCCCGCGGCAGGTCGCGGACCGGCAGGTTGAGGTGGTCGAGGCGCGAGCCGGCGAGGTCCATGGCCGGGGGATGACGCCCGCGCCGCCCCGGCGGGGCCGTCGGACGGCCCGGGTCCGCCGCGGACGCCGTCACCGCTGCCACCCTCGGCCCATGGTCCTCGAGCACGCGCTCCTGCCCGTCGTCGCCGGGCGGGAGGAGGCCTTCGAGGCCGCCTTCGCCGCGGCCAGGCCGTTGATCGCCGCGACGCCCGGCTTCCGCCGGCTGCAGCTGTCGCGCGGCGTCGAGCGACCGGGCACCCACCTGCTGCTCGTGGAGTGGGAGCGGGTCGAGGACCACACCGAGGGGTTCCGCGGCTCGGACCGCTACGAGGAGTGGCGCCGGCTCCTGCACCACGTCGAAGAGCCGGTCCCGGCCGACCACTACACGGAGGTGCTCGGTGCCTGAGCCGACGCACCTCGCCGCCGTCCGCGACGGGTACGACGCCGTCGCGGCCGACTACGCACGCCTCGTCGTCGGCGTGGACGCCGAGCAGGGGCCCGAGCGCGCGGTTCTCGAACTCTTCGTCGACCTGCTCCGCGCGGACGGAACCCCGGGCCCGGTCGTCGACGTCGGCTGCGGCACGGGACGTCTCACCGCCTACCTGCACGACCGCGGGCTGGACGCCTCGGGCGTCGACCTCTCCCCCGGGATGCTCCGCGAGGCCCGCGCCGCGCACCCGCACCTGCGGTTCGCCGTGGGCGACGTGCTGGCGCTCGACCTCACGGACGCCTCCTGCGCCGGCGCCGCGTCCTGGTACTCGCTGCTGCACCTGCCGCCCGACCATCTGCCCCGCGCGGTGGGCGAGCTCGGGCGCGTCCTGCGCCCGGGCGGCCTGCTGCTGCTGGGCTTCCACGTCGGCCGGGGCCACCGCATCATCTCGGGCGCCTACGGCCCGCCGGTCGACATCGAGGCGTGGGACATGACGCTCGAGGACGCCGTCGACCTCGCCGTCGGCGCGGGCCTCGAGGTCCACACCCGGCTGCAGCGCCGCCCGCTCGGCCGCGAGCGCCGCGACCAGGCCGCGCTCCTGTGCCGGAGGCCGACGCCGTGAGCGGCTTCGGCGACTACCTCGTCAGCTCGCGCGACCTCGAGGAGTACCGCGCGATGCTGGCCCTCGACGACGCCGACCTCGCGGGCAGCGTGCTCGACTGCCCCGGCGGCGGGGCCAGCTTCACCGCGTCCGCCTGCGCCCTCGGGGCGGACGCCCGCGCCGTCGACCCCGTGTACGCCGTCTCGGCGGACGAGCTCGAGGCCCGGCTCGGCGCAGAGCTCGAGCGTGGGCGGGCCTGGGCGGCGGGCCGCGCCGACGCCTACGTCTGGGACCTGCACGGCGACCCCGACGCGCTGACCCGCCGTCGCGCCGCCTCCGCCGCCCGCTTCGTGGCCCACCGCCGCGCGGAGCCCGGGCGGTACGTGGCGGCGTCGCTGCCCCACCTGCCCTTCGCGGCCGCGAGCGCGGACCTCGTCGTGTCCTCGCACCTGCTCTTCACGTACGCCGACCGCCTCGACCGGGCGGCCCACCTCGCCGCGCTGCTCGAGATGGCGCGCGTCGCCCGCCGCGAGGTCCGCGTGTACCCGCTCGTCGACGTCGCCGGCCGCCCGCTCGACGAGCTCCTCGCCCGGCTGCGCCGGGACCTGGCCGCGCGCGGCCTGGCGACGGAGGTCCGGGAGGTCGCCCACGAGTTCCAGCGCGGCGCCCGCCACCTGCTCGCGGTGGACGCCACGGGCCCGGCGGCGGAGGTCGGTGCGCCGACCTGACGGCAGACCGTCAGGTCGACGCACCGACCCCGTCCCCGCGCGCCGCTCAGCCCGTCGTCGGGAACGCCGCGGTCATCGCGGCCATGGACTCCCGGACGACCTCGCGCATGACCCGCTCGGCGGTCTCGGCGTCGCCCGCGGTGACCGCCTCGGCGATCTGCCAGTGGTGCCGCACCGCCTCGGCCTCGGGGACCGCCGGCATGAGGTGGTGGTGGGTCCGCGCGGACAGCACCTCCTGCACCATCTCGGCCATCGCCGCGAACGCCTCGTTGCCCGACGCAAGGAGCAGCGTCCGGTGGAAGACGCTGTCGTGGCCGAGGTAGGCCTCGAGGTCGGGGACGCGCGCGGACGTCGTCATCCCGACGACGGCCTCGGTGAGGGCGCCGCACTGCTCGGCGGTGGCCCGTCGCGCGGCCAGGCCCGCCGCCACCGGCTCCACGGCCAGACGGACCTCGGACAACGCCAGCAGCTGGGCGGCGCGCTGCGAGCCCGCGAGCCGCCACCGGACGATGAGCGGGTCGAGGACGTTCCACCGCGACGCCGGCAGCACCGTGATGCCGACCCGCCGACGGCTGTCGACGACGTGCATCGCCTCGAGCACCTTGACGACCTCGCGGACCACCGTGCGCGAGACGCCGTACCGCTCCGCCAACCGCTCCAGCGAGTGCACGCTGCCCGCGGGCACGGCACCCTCGACGACGTCGCGCCCCACCCGGTGCAGCACGGCGTCGTGCAGACCGCGCGCGGCGGGACCCGCCGCCTCCTCGCTCACGCACTTACCCTCCCGCACGCCGAGGCGTACGTCATTCGACGGTCTCGTTGCTTATTAGTAGTACCAATCTCTACAGTGCCGCCCGCACGACACCGCCGTCTGCCTCGACCGACCTGGGGAGCCCCACCGTGGAGACCATCGAGCCGGCCTACAGCGCCGGGCCACTGCTCGGCATCGCCGCGGGCGCCGTCGCCCTGCTGCTGCTGCTCATCATCCGTTTCAAGCTGCACGCCTTCGTGGCGCTCGTGCTCGTCAGCGCGCTGACGGCCATCGCGACGCGCATACCGCCGGCCGACCTCGTCGCCACCCTGACGTCGGGCTTCGGCAGCACGCTCGCCAGCGTCGCCCTGCTCGTCGGGTTCGGCGTCATGATCGGGCGGCTGCTCGAGGTGACCGGCGGCGCCCAGGTGCTCGCCGACACCCTCGTCGGCCGCTTCGGCGAGAAGCGGGCGCCCTTCGCCCTCGGCGTCGCGTCCCTGCTCTTCGGCTTCCCGATCTTCTTCGACGCCGGCTTCGTCGTCTTCCTGCCGATCATCCTCTCGGTGGCCCGCCGCTTCGGCGGCTCGACGCTCACCTACGCGCTCCCCTCGGCCGGCGCCTTCGCCGTCATGCACGGGTTCGTCCCGCCGCACCCCGGCCCGGTCGCCGCGGCCGAGCTGCTCGGCGCCAACGTCGGCCTGCTGGTGCTCGTCGGCGTCGCCGTCGCCCTGCCCACCTGGTACGTCGCGTCCTACCTCTTCGGGCAGTACGCCGGGCGCCGGCACGACATCCCGCTGCCCGCGGAGTGGGCGTCGGGCGCCATGGAGGACCGCACCGACGGCCCCGACGCCCCCGCGCCCCGCTTCGGCATCGTCCTCACGCTGCTCCTGCTGCCGCTGCTGCTGATCTTCCTCAACACCGGCATCAGCGCCGTGGCCTCCGCCACCGACCTCGACGGCGAGCAGTCGTGGGTCGGCTGGCTGCAGGTCGTCGGCAGCACGCCCGTCGCCCTCCTCATCACCGTGCTCGTCGCGATGGTCGTCCTCGGCCGCGGCCGCTACTCGGCCGGCGAGGTCGAGAAGCTCGTCAACGACTCCCTCGGCCCCATCTGCTCCGTCGTCCTCATCACGGGCGCCGGCGGCATGTTCGGCGGGGTCCTGCGCGCCAGCGGCATCGGCGACGCGCTGGCCGGCAGCCTCGAGGCCATCGGCCTGCCCGTCATCGTGGCCGCGTTCATCGTCTCGACGCTGCTCCGCGTCGCGCAGGGCTCGGCCACCGTGGCGCTGACCACGACGGCCGGCCTCATCGCCCCCACCGTCGCGGCGGCGGACCTCAGCGCCCTCGGCATCTGCTTCGTCGTCATCGCCATCGCCTGCGGCGCCACCGTGCTGTCGCACGTCAACGACTCGGGCTTCTGGCTCGTCGGCCGCTTCCTCGGCATGGATGTTCCCACCACGTTGCGCACCTGGACGGTCATGGAGACGCTCATCGGCGTGGTCGGCTTCGCCATCGTCCTCGTCCTGAGCCTCGTGCTGTGACGCCCGACGACGCCGGGGCCGGCCCCCGGGCCACGCGCGGCACGCCGGTCGTCCTCGGCGTCGACCTGGGGACGACGGCCACGAAGGTCGTCGCCTTCACGACCGACGGCTCGCTCGTGGCCTCGGCGTCCTCGGGCTACCCGCTCGAGGAGCCGCACCCCGGCCACGCGGTCCAGGACCCGGCCGCCGTCCTGGCCGCCGTCGTCGAGGCCCTGCGCGAGGTGACGGCCGAGGTCGGCGCCGACCGCGTGGCGGGCCTGTCCTTCAGCACGGCGCTGCACAGCCTCGTGGGCCTGTCGCCCACCGGGGAGCCGCTGACGCCCCTCGTCACGTGGGCCGACACCCGCGCCGGCGCCCAGGCGGAGCGGCTCCGGGCGAGCCCGACCGGCCTGGCCCTGCACCGCCGCACCGGCACCCCGCTGCACCCGATGTCGCCGCTGCCGAAGCTCGTCTGGTTCCGCGAGCAGGAGCCCGCGCTCTGCGAGCAGGTGGGCTTCTGGGTGGGCGTCAAGGAGCACGTGCTCTGGTACCTCTGCGGGGCGCTCGTCACCGACCACTCGACGGCGTCAGCGACCGGCCTCATGGACCTCGCCACGCTGCGCTGGGACGACGAGGCGCTGGCCCTCGCCGGCCTCCTGCCCGAGCAGCTGCCCGAGCTCGTGGCGACGACGCACGTCCGGCACGGCATCACCGCCGCCGCCGCCGCGGCGACCGGCCTGCCCGAGGACGTGCCCGTCGTCGTCGGGGCCGGCGACGGCCCCCTGGCCAACCTCGGCCTCGGGGCGGTGCGGCCCGGCGTCGCGGCCATCTCCATCGGCACGAGCGGGGCGCTGCGCGTCTCGGTCGAGCACCCGGCCGTCGACCCGTTGGGGCGGGTGTTCTGCTACGCCCTCACCGAGGACCGCTGGGTCGTCGGCGGCGCCATCAACAACGGCGGCGCGGTGCTCGAGTGGGCCGGCGACAGCCTGGCGCCCGACCTCGGGGAGGACTCGCAGGAGGCCCTGCTCGACCTGGCCGCGACGGTGCCGGCCGGCTCGGGCGGTCTCGTCATGCTCCCGTACCTGCTGTCCGAGCGGGCCCCCCACTGGAGCTCGTTGCCCCGCGGCGCGTACGTCGGGCTGACCCGGGCGCACCGCCGCGAGCACCTCGTCCGGGCGGCGGTCGAGGGCGTGTGCCTGCAGCTGGCGACGGTCCTGCACTCGATGCGGGCCGCCGGCCTGGAGATCCGCGAGCTGCGCGCCACGGGCGGCTTCGCCCGCAGCGCGCTGTGGCGGCAGGTGCTCGCCGACGCGCTCGGCATGCCCATCGGCTTCGCGCCATCCGACGAGGGCTCCGGCTTCGGGGCCGCCCTCCTCGGCATGGAGGCGCTGGGGCTCATCGCGTCCGTCGACGTCGCGGCGGACCTCGTCGCCATCGACGACGTCGTCCGCCCCCGGCCGGCCGAGCAGGCGGTCTACGCCTCGCTGCTCCCGGTCTTCGCCGAGATGTACGAGGCCCTCGTGCCGACGTACACCTCGCTGCGGCGGCTCGCGCCGTCCCTGCCGCTGGCCTGACGGGCCGCCTCCCTCCCTCCCGGGCCTCCCGGGCGGGCAGGGCGGGGCGGGCCGGGGGTCAGTGCGTCAGCACCGCCTTCGCGACCGCCACGACGGCGCTCAGCGCGGCGAGGACGACGCCGCCCCACAGCGCGGTCGAGGACGGACGGCGGCCCGAGACCCGCTCCACCACGAGGCCCGTCAGCGCCAGCCGGACGCCGACGACGGCGGCGGCCGCGGACCAGGCCGTCGTCGTCGGGAGGACCTCGAGGGCCCCCGCGAGGAGGAGCAGCGCGGGCCACACGCCCGAGCTGGCGATGGGCAGCGCGTCCCGCAGCGACGCCCCGGCCTCGCGGCGCAGGCGCGGCGGGTCCACGTCGGGCCCGATCCGCTCGGACACGACGTGGGCCATGACGTGCGCGACGAAGGTCGCCGCCGCCGTCGCCAGCACGACGACGGACGCCGAGCCGGACCGCACGGCGTCCTGCCCCACCGCCACGACGGCGCCGAGCACGGTGATGTTGCCGTAGACGAAGGCGGACCCGCGCTCGCGTGCGCGGTGGACGGGCAGGCCCCCGTCGGGGCGACGTCGCAGGGCGGCCACGGGCGCACGGTAGGGCCGCGCCCCACCGGGCGCGTGCCCTGCCGTGCCGGGCCGTCGGTGCCCCGGGGCCCGCCCGAAGCCCGCCCCGGGAGCCCCGGCCCGGCTAGCGTCCCCGGCATGGCGAGGGCGCTGTACGTCGAGACCTCCGTCCGCGTGGGCCGCGGCGGCGCCGCCGGCACCGTGGACGACCTCTGGCACCTCACCCAGGACCCGGCCCTCCACCCCCGCTGGGACCTGCGTTTCTCGGCCATCACCCCGACCGGGGCGGACGACGAGGGCCACCGCCTCTTCCGCTACGACCTGACGCTGCCCGCGCCGCGCCTGCCCCTCGTGACGGTGACCGGGACGGGCGTCAGCACCGCGTCGCGCCGGCGCGCCGACGGGGGCGGCACCTCCGCGCTCCGGTGGGGTGCCGCCGGCCCGCTGTCGCCGCTCGGGGCGGGCAGCGGGTACTGGCGCTACGTGCCCGACGGCGACCACGTGCGCTTCCTCACCGGCTACGACTACGAGCCCGGCTGGGGACGGCTCGGCCGGTGGCTCGACCCGTGGCTCGTCCGCCCCCTCGTCGGGCGGGCGACGGCGTGGAGCTTCGACCGCCTGCGCCTCTGGGCCGAGCGCGGCCTCGACCCGGCGCGGGCCCGGGACGCCGCCCTGGCCCTCGCGGCCGGCCGCGTCGGCGCGCTCATGGGTGCCGCCGCGCTGGCGCGCCGCGCCGCCCGCCACCGGTCGGGCGCCCCCGCCGTCGTCGCGGCGCTGGTGGCGGCCGCCGCGGTGCTCGCGCCGGCACCGCCCGGCGTCCCCTCGGCCCGGCGCTGCCGTCGCCGACCGCCCGACCGGCTCGCCGCCACCCCGCCGCGGGACCTCGCGGGCCTCCCCGCCGCCCGGGCCGGGGCGGACCGGTGAGCGTCGTCCTCGACGCGCTCGGCGCCGACGCCGGGCGCCTCCACCCGCAGCTGCGCCGCCGCTTCGGCGCGTCGACCGCCGCCGGCTACTCCTGCGTCGGGCGCGGCGTCATGGACCGGGTCTGGCACGGCCCGACGTGGACCCTGCCCTTCCTGCACCTCGGCGCGTGGCGCAACATCCTCGTCCCGCACGACGGCCGGGACGTGCCCTTCACCGTCGAGAACCACGCCTACGTCGACAGCCTCGGGCGCGAGTCGCTCAGCGTCCTGCGCACCTTCGAGACCGGCCCCGGCCGGCGCGACCGCTTCGACGCCACCCTCGTCGCCGGCGACCCCGACGCCGACGGGCGCCCGACCGTCCTCGACTACCTCGGCACCCACCAGCACCTCGCCGTCGACCTGCACCCGCGTGTCCTGGCCGACGGGCGGCTCTCGCTCCGCTCGGGCGCCCAGCGCTTCCACGAGGGGCCGGTCTCGTTCCGCTTCCCCCTGGCGCTGTCCGGCGTCGCCGACCTCGTCGAGGGCTACGACGACGAGCGCGAGCGCTTCACGATCTCGGTCACCGTCCGCAACGCGCGCCTCGGCCCGCTCGTCGGCTACGAGGGGACCTTCACGTGCGAGTACCCCGAGGTCGTCGGGGACGCGGTCCCCGCGTCGGCGCGCCCGCGGCGGGAGGAGGCACGACGGTAGGCCGGTGACACACCACCACCCGGGGCCGGCATGACCGCCGCCCCGCCCACCGCGCTCCTCGTCCTCGACGTCAACGAGACGCTCACCGACCTGCGCCCCCTCGCAGGGCGCTTCGTCGACGTCGGCGCCCCCGCGCACCTCGTGCCGCGGTGGTTCGCCACGGTCCTGCGCGACGGGTTCGGCCTCGCCGCCGCGGGCGCCTCCGCCCGCTTCGCCGACCTCGCGGCCGACGCCCTCCGCACCGTCCTGCACGGCGAGGACCTCGACGGGGACCTCGACGCCGCCGTCGACCACGTCCTCGCCGGGCTCGCCGAGCTGCCGTTGCACCCCGACGTGGCGCCCGGCCTGCGGGCGCTGCGCGACGCCGGCCACCGGGTGGTCGCCCTCACCAACGGCGCCGCGGCGCAGGCCGAGCAGCTGCTCGCCCGCGGCGGCGTCGTCGACGACCTCGAGGCGGTGCTCTCCGTCGAGGACGCGGGCGTCTGGAAGCCGGCGCGCGCGGCCTACGAGCACGCGGCGCGCACCTGCGGCGTCCCCCTCGCCGGGGCCACGCTCGTCGCCTGCCACCCGTGGGACGTCGACGGCGCCGCCCGCTCCGGGCTCGGCACCGTCTGGGTCGACCGGACCGGGAGCCCGTACCCGCGCTCGCTCACCGCACCGGACCTCCGCGTCACCGGGCTCGACGACCTGGCGCGCCGCCTCGGCCGACGGGCGGCCGGCGCCGGACGCCCCTAGCGTCGGTCGCCCTCCCGGCACCCCGGGCGGACCGACGAGAGGACACGCCATGAGCATCGTCAACAAGCTGCTGGGGACCGCCGAGCAGGCCGCGGCGGGCGGACGTGGCGGCGCTGCCGGCCGGCCGACGACCCGGGGCGGCGCGGGTGCCCGCGGCACGACCGGCGCCCGCGGGGCCGCCGCCGGCGGCGGCACCGCCGGTCTCGTCGGGAAGGTGCTGCGGGGGCTGCGCTCCCGCTGACGGGGACCGGTCGCGGGCGCCCGGGTCAGCCGGGCGCCCGTTCCAGCACGACCATGTCGCGCCGCACGCCGTCGACCTCGAGGTACCCGGGCACGAGCGCCGTCCGGCGGAAGCCGGCGGCCGCGCCCACGGCGAGGGAGGCGGCGTTCCAGGGCTCGACGGCCAGCTCCAGCCGGTCCACGCCCGGGACGAGCACGGCCCACCCGGTGACGGCGCGCAGCGCCGCCGTCGCGTACCCGCGGCCGCGGGCGGACGGCACCGTCCAGTAGCCGACGGTCGCCCGGCCGTCACCCGCCGGCCAGAGCCCCACCTGGCCGACGCACCGGTCGGTCGCCTCGTCCGCGACGGCGAGGGACCACCCGCTCCCCCGGCGCGACCGCTCGTGCTGCCGGGCGACGAAGGCGAGGAGCGCGGCGTCGTCGGGGTCGGCGGGGACCGTCGTCGTGGCGACGACGTACGGGTCGGCCGCCGCCTCGCACACCGCCCCGACGTCCGCGGGCGTGAAGGCCCGGAGGAGGACCGGCGGGTGCAGCAGCCGCGGGACCACCAGCGCCGTCGGCGGCGGGCCGGCGCTCACGCCGGCGCCGCGACGGCGCGCTCGCGTCGCCCGTAGACCATCCACCGCAGGAGCACCTCGGCGGGGCCGCGCCGTCCGGCCCGCTCGAGCAGCACCGCGACGACGACGGTCAGCGCGTACGTCGCGACCCCGACGGCCGCGACCCGCGCGGTGCCGGCGCCCACGCCGAGCCCGGCGCCCCACGGCGCGAGCAGCGGCACCATGACGACCGACTGCAGCAGGTAGCACGTCAGCGACCGACGCCCGACGGCCGACGCCGCCCACCAGGCGCCGCCCGGGCGCCACGTCGTCCCGGCCCGGGCCGCCGCCTGCTGACGACGTCCGACGAGCAGCGCGACGAGCGCGGCGAAGGCCACGGCACCGGCGACACCGGTGACCCCGTGGAGCGCGCCGACCACGTAGTCCGGGAGACCGCCCAGCGCGACGACCCCCGTCGAGGTGAGGACGAGCGGTACCGCACCGACGAGGGAGACGGGCAGGCCGACGACGACGAGGCGCCGCAGCAGGGGCAGGTGCTCCGCGGGCCGTTCCAGCACCCGCCGTCGGGCCAGCAGCAGCCCGACGACCGCGGAGCTGACGAGGAGCAGGGTGAAGACCGGGCCGACGACCACGAGGAAGACGGCCCCGAACGCCCTCTCGGCGAGCGCGCCGACCGCCGACGTCGTGTCCCACGGCACCCCGGAGGCGCTCCCGGCCGCCCCGCCCCCGTCGAGCCCGTCGAGGCCGCTGAGCGCCGCCAGGGGCAGCAGCGCCAGCAGGCCCACGACGACCAGCGTGCGGTCGGGCGCGCGGACCAGGAGGACGAGCCCGAGGCCGAGGAACCCGTACGAGGTGAGGATGTCGCCCTCGAAGAGCAGGACCAGGTGGGCGACGCCGAGGAGGAGCAGCGCGAGCGAGCGCCGCACGAGCAGCCGCCGTGCCTCCGGCCAGGGCGCTCCCCGCTCGGCCTGCCGCCGGACCACGACGGCCGTCCCGTAGGCGACGAGCAGGGTGAAGAGCGGGAAGGACCGGTTGTCGACGAGCAGGCCGACGAGGGCGTCGACGACGCGGTCGGCCGTCGTGCCGTCCACCGGGCGCAGGGACGGCCCCAGGTCCCGGCCAACGACGTGGACGACGCTGTTGGCCAGCGCGATCCCGAGCAGGGCGACACCACGGGCGACGTCGGGCGCGGGCGAGCGCTCGGCCGTGGGGAGCGGGGCGGCGCGTGTGGCGGCGGGGGTCGTCACCGCGCCAGCGTGGCAGCGGTCACGCCCCGGCCGCGTCCTCCTCGGGGACGACGTCGTCCGGCCGCCACTCCTCGGGGAGGGCGGCGAACCAGTCGACGACCGCGGCCTCGTAGCGCAGGCCGAACTCGAGGGTGACGAGGTCCACCGGCCGCGCCCCCGCGGCGAGCGCCTGCTCCCGCTCGGCCCGGTACCGCGCGAGCTGCGCCGTGTGCGCCGCCCGGTGCTCGGCGACGACCGCGGCCAGCCGCTCCGGGGGCAGGTGCCGGGCGAAGGCGAGCTGGAGGAGCAGCGGGTGCCGGATCTGCTCGGGCGGCGCCGTCCGGGCCACCCAGCGCGCGAAGGCCTCCCGACCCGCGTCGGTGAGGGCGTACGGCCGCCGGTCGCGCGCGCCCGCCTCCCCCGCCTCGACGAGGCCGGTCGACGCCATCGCGGCGAGCTCGCGGTACACCTGGCTGCGGGTCACGCTCCAGAAGGGGCCGATGCGGTCGACGGCCGCGCGGTGCAGGTCGTACCCGGACCGGGGGCCCTCGTGGAGGAAGCCCAGGAGCGACGCCGCGGTCGGGTTGACCGACGGCCCACCCTCGCCCTGCTCCGCCATGGCCACCTCCGCACCCGCCCTTGACCGTCCACTGTAGATGGTGCACGCTCGGCGCACCGACGGTCCACTGTGGACCGTCGACCCGAGGAGGCCCCGTGGACGTGCACACCGCCCTGCTCGTGCCGCACGTGGCGGCCGGCACCCTCGGCCTCGCGCTCGGCCCGCTGGCGATGGTGCTGCCCAAGCGGGCGCGGCACGCCGTCGTCGGCCGGCTCTTCGTCGGCGTCACCGTCGTCATGACGACGACCGCCCTGGCGCTCGCGCTCATGAGCCTGCCGGGGAACGCGCACCTCGCCGTCATCGCGACGGCCACGCTCGCCGCGTGCGTGGCCGGCCTCGTCGTCCGTCGCCGTCACCGCCCGGGCTGGCTGCGCCCGCACGTCGTCCTCATGCTCAGCAGCTACCTGTCCTTCACGACGGCCTTCCTGCTCACCGTCTGGGACAGCCCGCTCGCGTGGGTCCTCCCCACCGTCGTCGGCTCGCCGCTCATCGCCCTCACGGTGCGCCGGCTCCCCGCCGGGGCACCGCGCCGCCGTCCGGCGCCCGCCGTGGCCTGACCGGCGGCCGGAGGCGCTGCCTCAGAGCCGGTTCGGGCCCGCCTCGGGCGGCCGCGGCCGGTCCTCGGGGTGCAGGCGCACGGCGAGCACGGCCACGTCGTCGTCGTGCTCGTCGGCCGCGCGACCGCGCCGGACGGCGCCCGTCATGACCCGGATGAGCTCGTCGACGAGCTCGGCCAGCGGCAGGTCCGCCAGCCGCGCCACCGCGGTGCGCATGAGCTCGAGCGTCGCCGTCAGCGGCTGGTCGCGGCGCTCGACGAGGCCGTCCGTGTAGAGCAGCACGGTGGACCCGGGCGGCAGGACGACCTCCTGGTCCCCGCGCCGGGCCGCGGGGTCGACGCCGAGGAGGAGGTCGCTGCGCTGCGGCAGGAGGTCGGTCGTCCCGTCGGCCAGCAGGAGGACGGGCGGCAGGTGGCCCGCGCTCGACCACCGGAGGCGGCGCAGCCCCTCGGCCTCGTCCTCGGGGGACTGCTCCACCCGGGCCAGCAGCACCGTGGCCAGCGTGGAGGCGTGGAGGTCGGCCATGGCCCTGTCGACCCGGGCGAGGACGTGCGACGGCGGCTCCGGCGTGGACCACGCGAGCGTCCGCGTCATGGCGCGCACCTGGCCCATGGCCGCCGCGGCGCGGGAGTCGTGGCCGACGACGTCGCCGATGACGAGCGCCGTGGCCCCGTCCGGGAGGATCACGGCGTCGTACCAGTCGCCGCCCACCTGCGCGGTGTCGACCGCGGGCAGGTACCGCGCGTGGAGCTCGAGGTGGTCCGGCTGCGGCAGCTCGGTGAGCATCGAGCGCTGCAGGGCCTCGGACATCTGGCGCGTCACGTCGGCCGCGGCCTGCTCCACGGCGTGCGCGTGCGCCCGGTCGAGCGCGGCGGCGAGCGAGGCCGCGACGAGGCCGAGGAAGCCGCGGTAGCCCTCGTCGAGCCGGGTCGTCGGCCCGAGGAGGACGCCGAGCAGCGGCCGGCGGATGCCGGGGCGGCTCGCCGGCAGCCGCACCCAGACGACGGCGCCGGACGCCGTCTCCTGCAGCGCGACCCCCGCGCGGGGGACGTCGTCGGGCGGGGCCGGCAGCCGCTCGTCGCGGGGGACGGCCCGCTCGGCCGGCTCGCCGACGGGCGGGAGGGCCGCGGACCACGACGGGTCGTCGACGACGTCGACCGCCGCGAGGTCCAGCGGGGCGGACCGCAGGACGGGCAGCGCACGGTCCGCGAGGTCGCCCGGGTCGAGGATGTCGGCGAGCGCGAGGTTGAGCTGGGTCAGCAGCTCGAGGCGGCGGCGGTCGACGACCTGGTGCGTCGTCTCGACCGCGATGTCGACGACCCCGGCGACGCCCCCGTCCGGCCCGCGGACCGCGGAGTAGGAGAAGGTGAAGAAGGTCTCCTCCGCCGGTCCGTGACGCTGCAGGAGGAGCCGCTGGTCCTCCGACCACGTGGCGCTGCCGGTCCGCCGGACCTCCTCGAACAGCGGCCCGACGACGTCCCACGCCTCGGGGAAGACCTCGCGCGCGGGCCGCCCGAGCGCCGACGGGTGCTTGTCGGCGATGAGGCCGACGTAGGCCTCGTTGTAGAGCAGGACGAGGTCCTCGCCCCAGAAGAGCGCCACGGGGAAGCGGGTGCCGAGGGCGACGCGGAGGGTCGAGCGGAGCGCCTCGTCCCAGCCCGACGGGTCGCCGACCGCCGTCGCCGCCCAGTCGACGGCGGCGTAGGCGTCCCGCAGAGGTCCTGCGGCGGCGGGGAGGTCGTCCACGGCGACGACACTACGGGGGCCCGGCGGAGGCCCGGGCGGCCGCGGCCCGCGCCCGACCGCGCCCGCGCCCGAGGCCCCCGGGCGACGGCGGGCTGGTCGTCGGCGGGGGCGCGTGCTACCCATGGGGTTGCCCCCGACGGCGGGGGCGCGGACGAGGGAGCCGTACCCGCCCGGACACGACGGCCTCACCGGAGGTCCGCCGTGTCCTGGCTCGTGCTCGTCGTCTCAGGGGTCCTCGAGGCGGTGTGGGCCACGGCCCTCGGCCGCTCCGAGGGCTTCACCCGCCGCCTGCCGACCGCCGTCTTCGCCGTGGCGCTCGTCCTCAGCATGGCCGGCCTCGCCGTGGCCATGCGGGAGCTGCCCACCGGCACCGCGTACGCGGTCTGGGTCGGCATCGGCGCCTCCCTCACCGTCGCGTACGGCATGGCCCGCGGCCACGAGGCCGTCTCGACGGCCCGGGTGCTGCTCGTGCTGCTCCTCGTCGGCTCGGTCGTCGGCCTCAAGGCGGTGAGCTGACGTGCCGTGGGCCGTGCTCCTCGTCAGCGCCGTGCTCGAGGCCGTCTGGGCGACGGCGCTCGGTCTCTCCGACGGCCTCTCGCGACCGGCGCCCGCCGTCGTCTTCCTCGTCGCGCTGGCCCTCAGCATGCTCGGGCTCGGCCGGGCCACCCGCGACATCCCCGTGGGCACCGCCTACGCGGTGTGGGTGGGGCTGGGCGCGGTGCTCACCGTGGCCTACGCCATGGCCACGGGCACCGAGGCCGTCTCGGCGGGGAAGCTCGTCTTCATCGCCGGGATCATCACGGCGGTCGTCGGGCTCAAGCTCGTCCCCGCCCGCCCCGCGCGCCGCCCGGAGGTGACGGCCGGACGCTGACCCTGGTGGCGGAACACCTGTTCCGCTACGGTCGGCGGCATGCCGAGACCCCTCGACGCCGCCGCCCGCCGCCGCGAGGTCGTGGCCGCGCTCTGGCGGGTGGCGGCGCGCGACGGCCTCGCGGCGGCGACGGCACGGGGCGTCGCCGCCGAGGCAGGGCTCTCGCTCGGCGCCGTCACCCGCGTCGCCCCCACGCAGGAGGACCTCCACGTCGAGGCCCTGCGCGAGGTGCTCGGGGCGGTCCGGGGACGGCTCGCGGACGGGACGCGCACCGGCGACCCGGTCGTCGACGCCGAGGCCGCCCTCGCCGAGACCCTCCCGCTGGACCCCGTCTCCGCCGCGGAGGCGGGCGTCTACTACTCCTACCTCGAGCGGGCCCGCAGCCGTCCGGCGCTGCGGGCCGTCGCGGACGAGGTGGACGACGCCCTCGCCGGCCTGGCCCGCCGCGTCGTCGACGACGTCGCCCCGGCCGGGCTCGACGAGGACGACCGGGCCGGGGCGGCCCGAGAGCTGCACGCGCTCACCGAGGGCCTGGCCCTGGCCCTCGTCACGTGGCCGCACCGGCGCCGGCCCGAGGAGGCACGGGCCGTCGTCCGCGCGTGGCTCGAGCGCCTGGCGGGAGGACGGCGGTGAGCCGCCGCTGCCCGGCGGACCTGCGCCCGGTGGGTGGGTGGTCGGCCCTCTACCGCAGCACCTTCGAGGTCGAGCACGACGGCGCCACCTGGACCGTCGACGCCGACTACCTCGACCTCGGCGAGCGCCTCGGCCTCTACCGCGACGGCCGTCTCGTCGACGAGCGGTCCTCGCCCGCCCGCTTCGCGCTGCCCGACGGCGCCCGCGTCGAGGCGGCCCTGTCGCTGCTGGGGATGCGGCGGGTGCACCTCGTCACGCCCGACGGCGAGCGGCTCCTCGTCCCCACGCCGGGGACGGGCGAGGCGTGGCGCGCCGGCGTCGCCCGGCGCCACCCGCGGGCGAGCGCCGTCGTCGGCGCCCTCTCGTGGCTCGTCCTCGTCGTCGGGCTCCTCCTGCAGCTGCCGGGCTGGGCCGCCCGCGTCGCCGGGTGGCTCGGGACGACGTCGCCGCTGCCGGCCGTCGACCTCCCGGGCGGGGTGACCACCGCGCTCGGCGTCGCCGCCCTCGTCGCCGGGCTGGACCGGGCGCTGCAGGTGCGTCACAGCCGCTGGCTCGACGACTGACGCGCCACCCGCCTCAGCCCGGCGCGACGCCGTAGGCCGCGGCGAGCCGCTCGATCCGCTCCGCGCGCCCCAGGCGCGGCAGGTCGCCGGCGTCGCGGACGACGCGGTCGCGCGCGGCGAAGTCGGCGAGGAAGGTCCGCGCCCACGCCACGTCGGTGGGCGTCGGGCTGAGCGCCTCGTTGACGACACCCACCTGCTCCGGTGCGGCGCAGAGCTTCCCGGTGAGGCCGAGCTGGACCGCGGTCTCGCAGTCCTCGCGCAGCGCGGGGCGGCTGCTGCTCGTCGTCGGCCCGTCCACCGGACCGGGCAGGCCGCCCACCCGGCTGGCGACGACGAGCCGCGAGCGCGGGTAGCCCATCGCCACCTCGGTGTCGCCGGTGCCCGTGTCCAGCCGGTAGTCGGCGCTGCCGAAGGCCAGCCGGGCGCAGCCGCGGGCCCGGGCGACCGCGACGGCCTCCTCGACGCCGACGGCGGACTCGACGAGGGCGACGACGGGGACGTCGCCGCCGAGGCGGTCGCTCGTCTCGGTGACCTCCGTCGCCGCCTCCGTCTTCGACAGCACGACGCCGACGAGGCCGGCGACGCCGCGCAGCGCGTCGACGTCGCGCGGCCAGTGCGACGTCGCCCGCCCGTTGACCCGCACCCAGCCGCGGCCGCCCCCGGCGAGCCACGCGACGGCGGCCTCGCGGGCCGCGTCCTTGCGGGTCTCGTCGACGGAGTCCTCGAGGTCGAGGACGAGCGCGTCCGCGCCGCTCGCCGCCGCGGCCGCGAGGTCGGTGCCGAGCGCCGGCACGAGCAGCCACGAGCGCGCCAGCTCCGGCGGCAGGTCCCGCCGCGGCGCGGGCGCGTCGTCGGCGGCGTCGGTGAGGAAGTCGATCGCCGCGGTCCGGAAGTGCCGCGAGGTGGGCGCGTTGAAGTGGTGCCGGCCCGGGATCTCGAAGAAGGCCCCTGCGGGGACGGCGGAGGCCAGCGTCCGCGAGCGGTCGAGGATCCGGTCCTCGCTGCCCGTCGCGAAGAGGACGGGCTGCTGCGGCGGGTGGTCGGCGTCGGGCTCGCCGCTGCCGCGCATGCCCTCGACGAGGCTGACGAGCGCGCGGACGTCGTTGCCCGCCACCGAGTCCGCCATCGTCAGGTAGGCGGCGGTGATGCGGTCGGCCACCTCCGCGCCCGTCTCCAGGTGCGCCCGCGCGGCGGGGACGTCGAAGCGGGCCAGCGGCTCGCCGTCGGGGATGCCGCCGAGCACGGCCGCGAGCACGCGCTCCGGCGCGCGGACCGCCGTCTGCCACCCCACCCGCGCGCCGAGGGAGTAGCCGACGTAGTGGACGGCGTCGAGGTCGTGGGCGTCGAGCACCGCGAGGACGTCGTCGACCAGCAGCGGCAGGCCGTAGCGCGACGGGTCGTCGGGGCTGTCGCTGGCGCCGTGCCCGCGCTGGTCGAGGGCGACGACGTCGAAGCCCGCGCGGGTGAGGTCGCGCACCCAGCCGGTGACCGCGAAGTTGGCCGTCGCGCTCGAGGCGAAGCCGTGGACGAGGAGGACGACGGGGCGACGGGCGGCCTCCCCGCCGTCGCCCTCGGGCTGCTCGGCCGGCCAGCGGTAGGTCGCGAGCCGGGTGCCGTCCGCAGCGACGACGAAGGACGGCGGCGGGACGTCGGGGCTGACCACGGGGCGCATCCTCCCGGACGCCCGGCACCGCGGAGGTCCCCGCGGGCGTCGTCGGGGCGTGACGCTGCTCTCGTGCGCCTACCCCTCGGGCTGCGCCGCCGCGCCCCAGCCGTGCCAGCGCTCGAGCTCGACGCGGACGAGGACGCGCGGCCGGTCGCGCGCCGGGTAGTCGCGACCGGTGTAGTGCTGCGAGAGCCGGTCGATCCCGGCGAGCCCCTCGTCGACGACGACGGAGACGACCCGGCCCTGGACGCTGACGTGGGTGTACCAGTCGCCCTCGGCGAGCGCCGTCAGCGAGACGCGGCCGTCGCGGCGCAGGTGCTCCAGGCGGGCGCGCCCGGCGTCGAGGCCGAGGAGGAGACGCCCGTCGTCCTCGAGCAGGTACCACGTGGCCACCGTGACCGGACGGCCGTCGGCGGCGACGGTCGCCATGACCGCGGGGTTCGGCCGGCGCAGCAGGGCGACGACGTCGTCGGGCATCGGCATCCGGGGCATGCACCCACGGTGCCACGCGGGACGCCGTCCGCACCCGGGCCCGACCTCCCCCACCACGACGTGCCGGGGCACGACGCGGCCGCACGTCGCGGGAGGGCGGGGCGGGCGGGGGCCGGGGCGCCGTCGCAGGATGGACGGCGACGACGGGAGGCGGACGTGGGCGAGGCGGGGACGCCGCAGGACGGCGGGGCGGACGACGGCGCGACCCGTCGGCCCGGGCGCGGCACGCGCCCGGCCGACCGGGTGGAGCAGCAGATCCGCGAGGCGCAGGCCCGCGGCGCCTTCGCCGGCCTGCGGGGCGAGGGCAGGCCCATCCCGGACCTGCACCGGCAGCGCACCGCGCACCAGTGGGTGCTCGACTGGGCCGAGCGCGAGGGCGCCGACCTGTCCGCCGCCCTGCCGGTCGGGCTGCTCCTGCGCCGCGAGCGCTCGGACCTGCGGGCGTCCGTCCCGGACCTGCGGACCGAGGCGGAGGTGCGCGAGGTCGTCGCCGACTTCAACGCCCGGCTGCGCGACGCCTACCTCCGCCCGGCGTCGGGGCCGCCCCTGGCGGTAGGCCCGCTCGACCTCGAGGTGCAGCTCGAGCGCTGGCGGGAGGCGCACCCGCCCCCGCCGCCGCCGGTCCCGCCCGAGGCACCCGCCCGGCGGCGGCCGTGGTGGCGACGGCGACGGGACGCCTGAGGGCGCCGGGCGCCGATGAGCCGGTGGTCGCCGCACGGTCAGCCCTGCGACCGACCGCAGCGGCCCGGGACCGACCGGGCCCGACCCCCGGAGGACGACGTGGCCGTGACCGGCGTGATGGCGAACCTACCCGTGAGCGACCCGGAGGTGGCCGGGCGCTGGTACGCGCTCGTGCTCGGAGGACCGCCCGCGGCCCGGCCGATGGACGGCCTGCTCGAGTGGCGACCCGTCGCCGGCGGCGGCGTGCAGGTGTGGCACGAGCCGGCACGGGCCGGCGGGTCCGGCTGCGTCCTCGCCGTCGACGACCTCGACGACCTCGCCGCGCGGCTGACCTCCGCCGGCGTCGCGCACGACGGGCCGCAGCCGGGCGGTGGTGCCCGGCTGCTCGTCCTCGCGGACCCCGACGGCAACCGCGTGGTGCTCACCGGGGCCTGAGACCGGCCGGGCCCGGACGCGACGGAGCCCGCCTCCCCCGAGGGGGAGACGGGCTCCGGTGGTGCGGTGGGCGGCTACCGGCGGACCGGCGCCTGCCTCACGTCAGGATCAGAGGGGGCGGACGCCCTGGGCCTGGGGGCCCTTCTGGCCCTGGCCGACCTCGAACTCCACGGCCTGACCCTCGTCGAGGGTGCGGTAGCCCTGGATGTCGATCTGGCTGTGGTGGACGAAGACGTCAGCGCCGCCGTCGTCGGGGGCGATGAAGCCGAAGCCCTTCTCGGCGTTGAACCACTTGACGGTTCCCTGTGCCATGCGAACCACTCCTCACGGGTGTCGGTCCCGCACCGTGCGGGACCGGCCGACCCACGCGACGGCGTAACGGCCCCTCCTGTCGAGGCCGAACCACCGCCGCACTGATACCGAGCACGTGGTGAAACACGACACACGGAACTGGACGACCAGCACAGTCAAGCACGTCCGGCGCCCTCCGTGTTCCCGGGGTCCACGGCGTCCCCCTCCGGAGCACCCGCCGAGCCCCTCCTCGGGCCCGCGGATGTGGCGCTCGTCACGCCGCCGGGCACCTGGCGCGGCCTCCCGGCGGGCACCGGCGGGAGCGACGACGCCCCCGCTTGACAGCCCCCGCCGGCGGTTGTGGGGTCCGACCACGGGCGCCCGTGACGGTGCGGGGGCCCCTCCCCTGGAGGTCCTCTGTGGCAGGCAACCGCGCGGTCAAGTACGTCGGTCCCGGCAAGGTCGAGGTCGGCGAGATCGACTACCCCACCTTCGAGCTCAAGGACGGCCCGGGCGTCAACCCGGCCAACGTCGGCCGGTCGTTGCCGCACGCGGCGATCCTCAAGGTCGTCACGAGCAACATCTGCGGCAGCGACCAGCACATGGTCCGCGGCCGGACGACGGCGCCCGAGGGCCTGGTCCTCGGGCACGAGATCACCGGCGAGGTCGTCGAGACCGGCCCGGGTGTGGAGTTCATCACCAAGGGCGACATCTGCTCGGTGCCCTTCAACATCGCCTGCGGCCGCTGCCGGATGTGCAAGGAGGGCAAGACGGGGATCTGCCTCAACGTCAACCCCGACCGCCCCGGCTCGGCCTACGGCTACGTCGACATGGGCGGGTGGGTCGGCGGCCAGGCCGACTACGTCGTCGTCCCCTACGCCGACTGGAACCTCCTGCCCTTCCCCGACCGGGACCAGGCGCTGGAGAAGATCCGCGACCTCACGATGCTCTCCGACATCTTCCCCACGGGCTTCCACGGCGCGGTGACGGCCGGGGTGGGCCCCGGCTCGACCGTCTACATCGCCGGCGCCGGGCCGGTGGGGCTCGCCGCCGCCGTGGGCGCCCAGCTGCTGGGGGCCGCGGTCGTCGTCGTCGGCGACCTCGACGAGCGCCGGCTGGCCCAGGCGCGCAGCTTCGGCTGCGAGACGGTCGACGTCGGCAAGGGCGACCCGAAGGACCAGATCGAGCAGCTCCTCGGCGTCCCGGAGGTCGACTGCGGCGTCGACGCCGTCGGCTTCGAGGCGCGCGGCCACGGCGAGGGCTCCGGCCAGGAGGCACCGGCGACGGTCCTCAACTCGCTCATGGAGATCACCGCGGCCGGCGGCGCGCTGGGCATCCCCGGTCTCTACGTCACCGGGGACCCGGGCGGCGTCGACGAGGCCGCCAAGAAGGGCGCCCTCTCGCTGAGCCTCGGCACGGGCTGGGCGAAGTCGCTGTCCTTCACCACGGGCCAGTGCCCCGTCATGCGCTACAACCGGCAGCTCATGACGGCGATCCTCCACGACAAGGTGCAGATCGCGAAGGCCGTCAACGCCACGGTCATCCCGCTCGAGGACGCCCCCCGCGGGTACGCCGAGTTCGACAGCGGCGTGGCCCAGAAGTTCGTGCTCGACCCCCACGGCATGGTGCCCGCCGCCTGACCGTCCGTCCGCCGCGTGCCCCCCGGCACCGGCGCCCGCGCGGGCGTCGGTGCCGTGGGGCACGCTCGGCGGGTGCTGCTCCCCCCGCGCCGCCGCGTCGGACCGCCGGGGACGCCGCACGGCGCGACCGCCGCCACGCCCCCGCGGCCCCGGGCGGACCGGGTCGCCACCGGCATCGCCTGGGCCGCGGCCGGTCTCGTCGGCGTGGTGGCCGTCGTCGGCGTGGCCCCCCGCCTCGTCGGGCTCTCCGAGACGACGCCGTGGGCCCAGGGCGTCCAGCTCCGCGCCGCGAGCGCGGCCGGGTGCCTGGCGCTCGCCGTCGTCCTGCTCGTCGTCGCGGGCCTCGTGCGCCTCGCCCGTCGCCGGGCGGCGCACCGCCGCACGCCGCCGCAGGCCCTCGCCCTCGCGCTCGTCCTCGTGCTCGTCGCCGGCGGCCACGCGGGGGCGCTCGCGCTGCGCCCCGAGGTGCCGGCGGGGACCGCGGCCGGGACGTCGTCGGCGCGGGAGGGCGACCTCGTCGTCACCGCGCTCAACGCGGGCCCGGACGGCGCCACGCCCGACGACGTCGCCGCCCTCGCGCTGCGACGTGGCTCGCAGGTCCTCGCGCTCTCCGAGACCCGCCCCGAGGCCGCGCGCGCCGTCGCCGACGCGCTCGCCGCCGCGGGGCGCCCGGTGCAGCTGCTCTCCGCGGAACCGGTCGGGCCCGTCCTGCCCGGCTCGTGGGCGGACGGCCTGCTCCTGCCCCTCGTGCGCGCGGACACGCACCTGCTCGTCGCCGAGGAGCTCGGCCCCTACGTCGCCGAGCCGGCGCCGCCGCTGCTCGGCGGCGCCGTCGTCGCGCGGCCCGCGGACGGCGACGGCCCGCCGCTCGCGTCGGTCCACACGCTGCCGGCGGTCCCCGTGCTCTTCGACATGGACCGGTGGCGCGCCGAGACGGCCATGGCCGTGGCCCTGTGCGCCCGGCTGCCCGGCGGCGTCGTCGCGGGCGACCTCAACGCCACCCGCGACCACGCGGTCCTGCGCGGCTCGGCGTGCGACCCCGCGGCCGCCGTCACCGGCGGCTCCTGGCCGACGGACCTGCCGCCGGCCCTCGCCTCGCCGATCGACCACGTCCTCGCCGACCCGGGGGCCTGGTCCGTCGTCGGGCAGGCGCTCGACGACGTCGGCAGCGACCACCGCGCGGTCACCGCGGTGCTGCGCCCCCGCACCGCCCCCTGAGGCGTCGACCGGCACCTGACGTGTCGACCGGCACAGGGCCTCCCCCCGGCCCGACGAGGTCGCACGTCGGGGGGCGGGGCGGGGGCGGGGCGGGTCAGCGGGCGGCGGTGAGCGCCGCGACGCCGGGGACGCCGGCGCCGCCCGCGAAGCCGTCGAGGGCCTCGACGTCCAGGCGGGTGACGAGCTGGGAGCCGCCGTCGGGCGCGAGCACGTGACGCGTGGTGCCCACCCGCTCCATGACGCGCGAGAGCGGGAGCGACGACGTCGCCGAGCGGGTGACGACCTGGCCGTAGCCGAGCCGGCGCAGCGAGGCGCCCACGTGGCGGGCCAGGGCCGCGCCGACACCGCGGGCCTGCCAGGCGTCCTCGACGAGGACGCCCATCTCCGTCGTGAAGTCGCTGCTGGGCCGCTCGCCGACCGACGCCGTCGCGACGGCGACGACGTGGCGCGGGGCGGAGAGGACGACGAGGAGCAGCGGCTCGTGGAGCATCGCCGTGAGGGCGGTGAGGGACGGCGCCCGGCCCCCCGCCCGGTAGCGCTGGAGCAGGGTCGTGCCGGTGCAGCGCCCGTGGAGCGCGGCGAGCGCGGGCAGGTCGGCCGCGACGGCGCCGCGGACGAGCAGCGGGCCGGCGGCGCGGGCCTCGAGGGCCGCGCCGAGGCCGGCGCGCACGTCGAGCGGGCTGTCCTCGTCCACGCCGACGGCCCCGAGGCCCGGGCCCGCGGGCACGAGGTGCCAGGGCTGCCGGGCCAGGGCCAGGCCGCGCTCGACGGGCAGGGGCGGCGGGGCCGTGCGGCGGGGCAGGGCGCGGCTGCGACGGGCGCGGCCGGTGCCGGCGGGGTGGGCGGCACGGGCGAGGGCCGGGTGCCCCTCGGCGAGGGCACGGTGGCCGGTGGCGAGGGGGCGGCCGGCGGCGGGGGCGGCGGTCCGGGCGGACGTCATGGCGCTCATGGGGACTCCTGCGGGACGGGCGCGGCGGCGCGGGGGGCGGGCCGGGCCGCCGGGGTCCACGCTGCTCGGGCACCCGTCGACCGGCGGCCGCCTGGGGTGGGCCGGTGTGACGAGGACCACGGTGCCCCGGTCGTGTGGCGCGCCGGTGACGTCGTGTTTCGCGCAGGTTGCGGCGCGTCGGGCCGACGTCGGGGCGTCCGGCCCGGGCCCGTCAGCCCGCGGCGGGGTGGGAGGCGGCCGGGCCCTGCAGGGGGAGGCCCGCCACCGCGGCGGCGAGGACGTCGACGGGGACGAGCCCCACCGGGCGGCCGTCGGGGCCCGTGACGACGAGCGGCGCGAAGCGGTGCCGGGGCAGCCGGGCCATGGCGCGGTGCAGCGCGTCCTGGGGCCGCGTGGCCGCCGACAGCGTCATGGCCGGGTGGCGCCACGGCGTGCCGTCGGGCATCGGCTGGACGACGGCGACCGGGCGCCCGTGCGCGTCCCGCTCCAGCTCGCCGGGGGCCTCGGCGACGGCGAGCGCCCCCAGCCCGGACGACGTCCGCTGCCGTCCGGCGCCGAGCAGCGGGCCGAGGTCCGGCTGCGGCCAGGCCCGGCCGGGACGGCCGAGCAGGTAGCCCTGGGCCAGCGGCACCCGCAGCCGCGCCGCGGCGGCCAGCTGCTCGGGCCGCTCCACGCCCTCGAGGCACACCCAGGCGTCGAGGGTGGCGGCCAGCTCGCCCACGGCACGCACGGCGGCCTCGGCGGCGGGGTCGCGCCCGAGGCCGTCGGCGAGGCCGCGGTCGACCTTGACGAGGGCGGGCCGGACCTCCAGCACGTGGGCCAGCCCCGCCCACGCCGACCCCACGTCGTCGAGGGCGACGAGGGCCCCGGCGCACGTGACGGCGTCGAGCCCGGCGCGCAGCGGGCGGGGGTCCTCGGGCCACTCCCCCTCGAGGAGCTCGACGACGACGCCGCCGAGCGGCCCCCAGCCGAGCAGCTCCTCCAGCACGAGGGGCATCCCGAGCGCGCGCGGGTCGACGTTGACCGTGAGGAAGGTGTCGGCGGGCAGGGAGTCGCGGAGCTCGCGCGCGGCGCGCAGCGCGACGACGTGCAGCTCGGCGAGGCAGGCGAGGTCGTGGCGGGCGGCGCCGAAGAGGTCGGCCGGCCCGACGCCGAGCCGCTCGTCCGGACGGGCGAGGACCTCGTAGCCGGCCACCGCCCCGCGCGCGACGTCGACGATGGGCTGCACGGCCAGGTCGAGCAGCGCCGGGTCGCCCAGGACCGCGCGGACCGCGGCGGGACCCCGGCCGCGCGACGGGCGCGACCGTGCCCTGCGGACGGGGGCGGCAGCGGGCGGCGCCGGGAGCGCCGAGGCGGCGAGCGCGGCGGCGGCGGCGGGCGTCACGGCTCCGGCTCCACGACGACGAGCCGGCGGACCCGGGCCACCATCGCGTCGTCGGGCTGGACGCCGTGGTCGCGGACGGCGTGCTCCCCGACGGCGCCGAGGATCTCGTCCTCCTCGACGGCGCGGAAGGTCGCGGCGCAGCCGGGGACCACGTCCCCGCAGCGGAACAGCTTCACCGTGGCCTCCAGCGCCGGTGCCGGCGACGTGTACGTCGGGGCACGACGGGTGACGTGATGGTCACCCCCGTGCCCGTGCTCGCCAGATCATCACCCGGACGGACCACTCTTGGCTACCCACCGTGGCTGGACGGACAGGGCGTGACGACCCGGGCACTCCTCCCGGTGGCCGGACGAGCCCGCGCCTCCGCGCAGCGCTTGCCCTGCCCGGAGGGCCGGGGCAGGGTCGGGCCATGGCTGGACTCATGTGGAAGGCGGTCGCCACGGGCGGCTCCGTGGCGACCGGGCTGCTGGCCAACAAGGTGCTGAGCGCGGTGTGGCGCAAGAGCCGTCACGGCGACGACCCGCCGCTCAACCCCGAGTCGGACGAGACCTCGTGGGCGGAGGCGGTCGCCTGGGCCGTCCTGTCGGGCGCCGTCGTCGGCATCGCCCGCCTCGCCTTCCGGCGCAACGCCGCCGGGTACTACCGCAGGAGCACCGGCCACCTGCCGGCCGGTCTCGAGGACGCCGAGTAGGCGCGACCCGCGACGAGGAGGTCTGACGTGGTCCTCCGCTCCTTCCGCTCCCCCGACGGCGGCCTCTCGCCGGGGGCGCGGCTGCTCGCCGTCCTCCTCGTGCTCGGCCTCGTGGCCGCGCTGATCCCCACGCTCGTTCCGGTCCTCGACCGGCTGCTCGGCCTCCTCACCTGAGCCCGCCCGGCGCCCGGCCCCGCCCGGCGGGGGCCCACCCGCTGGTCCGGCCGGGTGACCCGCCGGAGGTCCCGGCCGGCCGGTCGCGCGCCACGGCCGCGGAGCACGCACCCTTCTCCGGCGCTCCCGCCGCCCGCCCCACCGTTGACGTCGACGGGTGCCGCGGGCACCCGTCGGCTCCCGCCGCCGGCCCTCCCCCCGACGGTCCCGCCCGGTGGTTGAAGCGTGGACGACCGTGGCCGAGCGCTCGGTGCGGCCGACGTCCCTCGTGCGGCGCCCGCCGGAGGACACGCCTCCCCCGCCGCGACCTGGGGGAAGTCCGATGTCCACGCAGACCGCGAGCCGCACCAGCCCCGCCTACACCTGGTCGGCCGCGGCCCCCCGGCGTCGTCGGCCCGGTCGTGTGCGCGCCCTGCTCGCCGGCGGTCTCGTCCTCGGCGTCGGCTCGGCGGCCACCCTCGCGTCGTGGACCGACACCGAGTGGGTCTTCGGCAACGGCGGGGCGGGCGGCACGGGCGGTGTCGCCGCGGCCGTCTTCGAGGTCCAGCAGAACGTCTGGGACGGCGCGGGCGGCACGGCGCAGTTCGCCGACCGCGAGACCCAGGCGGCGGCGGGCGGCCTGACCTTCAGCCCGCTGAAGGCCCGCACCCTGTCGCCCGGCGACGTCGTCCACGCCCCGATGCAGCTGCGCGCGACGACGGGCAGCGTCGCCGGCACCGTGACCCTCCGCGGCGCCGTCGCCGCCGCGGGCAGCGACGCCGGCCTCTTCTCCGCGCTGCGCTACAGCGTCCGCGCCGGCGTGCCCCGCGAGGCCTGCGACGCGGCGGCCTTCGCCGGCGCCGGGCTCGGCACCCCCCTCACCGCCGCCGGCGCCACCCTGACGACCGGCTCCGCGACCGGCGCCCTCGCGCTGCCCGCCGCGACGAGCTCCGCGCCCGGCACGCCCGTGGACCTGTGCTTCGCCATCACCCTCCCGTCCGGCGTCCCCGACGCGCTGCAGGGCACGGCGGCCTCCCCGGTCTGGGCCTTCGACAGCCAGTCCGTCTGACCCGCACGCCCGAGCACCAGCACCAGCACCTGCACCACGAGGGGACGACGACATGGGCCGCGCGCTGCGCACCGTCCGCGAGCTGGGGCTGACCCTGGCCGCGGTCGCGGGGGTGGCCTGCCTCGCCCTGCTCCTGCTCGGCGAGGTCACCGGCTCGACCCTCGTCGTCTTCCGGACGGGCTCGATGGCCCCGACGATGCCCACGGGCGCCGTCGCCGTCGTGCAGGACGTGGCCGCGGCCGACGTCGGGCCCGGGGACGTCGTGACCGTGCAGCGCGGCGACGGCTCGCTGCCCATCACCCACCGCGTGGTCCGGGCGACGCCGGACCCGTCGGTCGCCGGCGGCGTGCAGCTCGTCCTGCGGGGCGACGCCAACGCCTCGGACGACCCGGCGCCCTACGCCGTGACCCGCGTCGGCCGCGTGCTGTGGTCCGCCCCCGCCGTCGGCGCGTGGCTCGAGCGCGTGCGCACCCCGCCGGTCATGGGCGCGCTCACGCTCGCGGCGGCCGCCCTCGTCGTCGTGACCTCCTGGCCGCGCCGCGAGGACGCCCGCGGCCCGGTGCGGGCGTGAGCGCGGGCGCGGCCCTCGCCGGCGTCGCGGCCGCCGCCCTCGGGGGCCTGCTCCTCGCCCCCGCCGCCGCCGCGACCACCGCCCCCGCGCAGCCGGCGGACGTCCTCCGCGTGCGCTCCACCGTCGACCCCACGGCGCTGTCGAGCATCGCGCCCGGCCAGCAGGTGCACTGGACGGTGGAGGCCGCCCTCGACGGCGCCCCCGAGGGCGACCTGCAGGTGCGCCTGTGGGCCGCCGGCCCCCTCGTCGAGCACCCGCGCGGCCTCGTCGTCGAGCTGGAGTCCTGCGCCGTCGCCTGGCAGGGGGTGGAGCAGGGCCTGCACGCGGCGTCGGCCCCGGACCGTCCCCGCTGCGCCGCCGGGCACCGTCGGCCCGTGCCGCCGCAGCGGCTCGCCGACGTCGACCCGGCCGTCGCGCTCGTCGAGCGCCACCTCGACCGCACGGACGGCGAGCACCTCCTCCTGACGGTCGGCCTGCCCGCCGACGCCCCCGACGAGCTGCAGGGCGCCCGGTCGGACGTCGGCGTCGGCATCACCGCGGTGGGCGACCGGCTCGACCCGCCCGCCGGCGGTCCCGCGCCCTCGCCCTCCCCGACGCCCCCTCCCCCGTCGGCCGCCCCCGGGGCGACGCCGACGACCGGGACGACGCCCGCCCCCGTCGGTACGCCCGGTACCGCCGCGCCCGTGGCCGCCGTGCCCGTCGCGCGCCCCGTCCCCGCGGGCCCGCCGTCCGCGGGCCCCGCCGCGCCGGCGCGCCCCTCGCTGCCCTCCCGCCTCGCCCGGACGGGCGCCGAGGCGCTGCCCGCCCTCCTCCTCGCGGGCGGCGCGCTGGGCGCGGGCCTGCTGCTGCGCGCCCGCCCCGCCCGCCGCCGGACGGACGGCGCGGCGTGAGGGCCCGGCTGCTCCTCGTCACCGCGGCGGCCGCGGCGGCGGCCCTCGTCGTCGGCGTCCTGCCCGCCCTCGGCGACGACCCGGGGACGGCCGCCCCCGTCGCGCTCAGCGACGCCGCCTGGCTCGACACCGAGCACGTGCGGGCCCTGCCGGGCCTCGGCGTGGCGCGCGACTGCCGCACCCCGTACCGCTGGAGCACGGCCGCGCAGAGCCGTCTCCTCCAGGGCACCCTGCTCGGCACGCCGCTCGACGACGTCGTGGCGCTGCGCGGCGTCCGGACGACGCACGCCGGGACGGCGGGCAGCAGCCCGGTGCCCGACCCGGCCTCGGCCCGGTCCGTCGGCGGCGACGGCTACGCGGCGACCCTCGGCGTCACCGCGCTGCGGACGGCGTCGACGGGGACGACCGACCTCGTGCTGCTCCCGGCCGCCGGCCAGGCCGCGGGGGTGCTCGAGCAGCAGGCCCGCGCCTCGAGCACCGGGCGTGCCGCCGCGGCCACGGGGGCCGTCACCGACGCCGGCGTCGTCCGGACGTCGGGGACCACCGGCAGCGTGCCCTCCGGCGCCCTGCCCGGCCCCGCGGTGCTCGACCTCGCCGCGCTCGCGCCCGGCGCCGCCGACCTCGCCGGCCTCCGCCTCGAGGTGGGGGCGCTGGCCAGCACGGCGGCCCTCGACGGCTGCGAGCTGGCCGAGGGCCGTCCGTGGCTGCGCCGCGACTACGGCGTCGCCGGCCTGCGCGGACGGCTCGCCACCCCGGCGGTGCCCGTCGTGGCCTCCACCGTGACCTCGGCGACGGCCTCGGCGACGGCCGCCGTCCGAGCGCTGGAGCAGCAGCTGGCCGGCGCCCTGGCCCCCACCCTGACGAGCACGCTGGCGCTCCTGGGGCCCGTGGCCGACGTCCGCGTCGCCGTCGCGGTGGACGTCGACGTCGCCGGCGCCCTGGCCCCCGTCCTCCGCACCCGCCTCGGCGAGGGCACGGACGTCGTCGTCGACCTCCAGGCCGGCACCGTCACCGTCGACCTCGCCCGCCTCGTGCAGGGCGGCCTGGACGGCCGGGCCCCCGGCACCGAGCTCGTGCTCGACCCCGCGCTCGTCGCCGTCGTCGAGGCCCGCGTCGACGCGCTCGTGCGCGCGTACGCCCTCGACCTGCAGACGGCGCTCGCGACCGCGCTGGGGGCGGCCCAGGTCCGCGTCGACGTCGGCGCGAGGCTCCTGGGCCTGCCCGTCGAGGTCCTCACGGTCCGCGGGACGCTCACGCAGGTGCTGGCCGGCACGGCGACCGTGCGGGTGCTCGCCGGCCTCGAACTGGGGCCGCTGCTGGGCGTGCTGACGGGCGGGCTCCAGGCCGGCCTCCTCGGGCCCGACGGCGTCGCGTCCGTCCTGGGCCGCGGGATCAGCGCCTCGGCCCCCGCCGTCACGACGGCGACGCGGACCTCCCTGCGCGGTCTGGGGACGACGGTGCGGCTCGTCGTCAACGACCAGCGCGACGACGGCGCCGGCACCTACGACGTCGCGGCGCTGGCCGTCTCGGTCCGCGACGGCGTGCCCGGGGCCCCCGCCGGGGCGCCGACGCGGCTGCGCCTGGCGACCTCCGCCGTCGGGCCGGTGCGCGAGCTGCGCTGAGCCGCGGCCCTCCCGCTCGGCCGCCCGCCTCAGGCGACGAGGGCCCGGTGGGTGCCGAAGGACCGGGCGAAGTACGTGAGCGGCGCGCCGCCGTCCGCGGCGGCCGCGCGGACCTGCCCGAGGACGACGACGTGGTCACCGCCGTCGACGCGGGCGGCCACGGTGCAGGCCAGCCAGCCGGGGCAGCCCGCCAGCCGGGGCGCCCCGTCCTCGACGTCCCAGGCGACGCCCGCGAACTTGTCGTCGCCCTTGCGGGCGAAGGCCGCGGCGAGGGGCGCCTGCCCGCTGCCGAGGACGTTGAGGCCGAAGCGGCCGCCCTCCGGCAGCCGGCGCAGCAGGTCGGAGCGGCGGTCGAGGGAGACCAGCACCATGGGCGGGTCGAGCGACAGGGACGCGAAGGCGCTCACGGTCGTGCCGTGCGGCGCCCCGCCGGTCAGGGTCGTGACGACCGACACGGGCGTGCAGACGCCGGCCATCACCTCGCGGAAGGTGTCCGTCAGCAGGGCGGTCGTGGTCATCGGGCTCCTCCGGCGGCGGTGGCGAGGACGGCGTCCCCGAGGTGGTCCGGCCGACCCGGGCCCCCGGCGTGGCCGGCGTCGAGCGCCCGCCACAGCCGGCGCGCCAGCGCGTCGTTCTGCCGGAAGAAGGGGGCGTCGGTGCCGGGGCGGGCGAAGGCCGCGACCTGCGCCCCCGCCGTCCAGAAGCCGGCGGCGAGGACGCGCGGGTGCGGCGTGCCGTCCGCCGTCACGACGTGCAGCGCCGTGTCGACGTCGAGCCGGCCCGTGCGCCGGCCCCGCCCTCGGCGCCCGGGTCGGCGCTGGTGCGCTCGCGGGCGGCGCCGCGGGCGAGCAGGCCCGCGACGAGCGGGTCGGTCGTCGCCGTGACGTCCGGCTGCGGCAGCCGGGCGTCGACGAGGACGCGCGCCGTCGTCGTACCGGGCCGGCTCGCCGAGCGGGCCGTGAAGACACCGGCCGCCTCGTCGAGCCCGACCTCGGTCTCGGCGCCGAGGAAGTGCAGCAGGCCCGCCTCGGACAGCGCGAGGAGCTCCTCCAGGCGTGGCCCGGGCGGACCGCTGGCGAGGTAGCTGAAGAGGTTCGTCCACCAGCCGGAGACGTCCTCGGCCTCCGAGCGGGGGGTGAGCCGACGGGCGGCGACGAGCGCCGCGACCGTCCCGTGGCAGCGCAGCAGCGCGGTGAACACCGCGGCGTCGGAGGAGAAGGCGGGGTCGGCCGCCCGCTCCAGGTCGGCGCGCACGTGCTCCCGGACGGCCTCCTGCAGCGACGCGGCGTCGTCGAGCCGGCGTCCGGCCAGCGGCCGGTCGAGGGCGGCGAGGTCGAACCGGTCGCGCGGGTCCGGGACGGACCGCTCGACGAGGGCCCGCTCGGCCGTGCGGTCGCCGGCGGCCACGAAGGCCTCGGCGAAGTCGTCCCACCCGACGGCGGTCCGCCCGGGCGAGGTCCGGAAGAGCTCGGTGTAGTGCGCCCACGCCAGCTCGCGCGCCACGAGCGGGGCGAGGTCGGCGCGGAGGTCGACCTGCCGGTCGCCGAGGGCCTCGTCGACGGCGGCGGGGGTGAAGAAGCGCAGCGGCACAGGGGGTCCCGCCCACGGGTAGCCCAGCTTGGAGCGGTAGGGGACGCCGCGGCGCGACCCCACGTGGAGGACCGGCTCGCGCCCCGACGGCAGGTACCGCAGCCGGCCGTCGTCCCCCCGCTCGAAGCGGCCGCCGCGGCCGCCGGTGAGCAGCACCGCGAGGTCGACGAACGCCAGCCCGGCGCCCCGCACGAGGACGTCCTCGCCCGCCGGGACGACCGACAGGTCGGCGTCGGCGGTGTAGGCGGTGGGCACGTAGGTGAGGCCGTGGCGGGCGGCGTCGGCGGCCAGCTCCCGCTCCGCGGCCGTGGGGCGGGCGTCGAGGTGCCCCTGCGCGAGGAGCACGACGTCGGCGGCGAGCAGGGTGCCGTCGGCCAGCCGGACGACGGCGCCGTCGGGCCCGTCCGCGAGGTCGACCGCGCGGGCGGCGTGGTGCCGGACGTCCAGCCACGGCGCGGCGTCGGCGACCACCTGCTCGAGCACCCAGCCGAGGTAGGCGCTGACGAGCGGACGGGAGGGGAAGGACGCGGGCGTCAGGCGCCGGGCCTCGCGGCCGACGGGGTCGTCGTCGGGGCGGGCGGCGGCGACCTCCCGCACCCACTCCGCCAGCGTCGTGCCTGCGCCGACCGGCCCCTCGACGTGCACGGAGGCGTCGGGCAGGACGGTCACGTCGCCCACGAGCGAGTTGGCGCGGAGCAGGTCGGGCTGCTCGGAGCGCCAGACCCGGCCGCCGCCGGGCGGGAAGGGGTCGACGAGGTGGACCCGGGCCCGTCGCCCCCCGGACAGCACGGGGGCGTTGGCCAGGAGGCGCTCGAGGACACCGACGGCGGTGGGGCCCGCGCCGACGACGACGAGCGTGGGAGGTCGGGCGGGGCGCTGGGCGGGCAGGGGCATGGCGGGCTCCCGGAAGGGGTGCGGTGACGGTGCGTCGTCGACATTGTCTACCAGGTCGATCATGTTTGACGTCAACAGCGACGGCGCCCTACGGTCCCGACCAGGTCCTGAGCGCCAGCGCGAAGTCCCGGCTCGCTGGCCGGCAACCCCCCGCCGACACGGGGTGCCCCGGGTGACGACCTGGCGGGCGCGACGCGCCCGCAAGTCCGCAGGCCCTCCGGGCCCCGCACGAGGAGCACCCATGCCCCCCACCCCCCTCCTCGGCGTCGAGCTGTCCGACGCCGGCGCCCACCCCGCCGCCTGGCGGCTCCCCGCCGCCGACCCCGGCCACCTCCACGACCCGGCCCGCTGGGTCTCCCTCGTGCGGGCGGCGCAGCGCGGCGGGCTCGACCTCGTCCTCCTGCCCGGCGGCCTCGGCCCCGCGGACGTCGACGGCGGGGTCCGCGGCCGTCTCGACCCCCTGCTCACCGCCTCCTTCGTCGCGCCGCTCACCACGGGGGTCGGTCTCGTCCCGACCGTGACGACGACGCACACCGAGCCCTTCCACGTGGGCAAGGCGGTGCAGACCCTCGACTGGGTGAGCCGCGGCCGCGCGGGCTGGGAGGTCGCCGTCAGCAGGTCCCCCGAGGAGGCCGCGCTCGTCGGGCGCAAGGACGTCGCCGGCGGCGCCCTCGAGGAGGAGGAGCTCTGGGCGGAGGCCGACGACGTCGCCGAGGTCGTGGCGCGGATGGAGGACAGCTGGGAGGACGACGCGGAGGTCCGCGACGTCGCCACCGGGCGGTTCGTCGACCGCGACCGCATCCACGCCGTCGCCTTCGAGGGCGACCCGTTCTCCGTGGCCGGCGCCTCGATCACCCCGCGCTCGCCCCAGGGCCGGCCGCCGGTCGTCGTCCGGGCCGACAGCGCCGCCGCCCTGCGGTTCGCCGCCCGGCGGGCGGACGTCGTCCGCGTGCCCGCCCACGACCTCGCGACGGCCGTCGCGCACCGCCGGGCGCTCCACCGGCTCGTCGCGGAGGCGGGCCGGGACCCCGAGGAGGTCGCGCTCCTCGTGGAGGTCGTCGCCTGGCTCGGGCCGGACGCCGCCGAGCGCCGCGACGCGCTGGACCGGTGGACGCCCACGAACACGAACCCCGGGACCGTCGAGCACGTCGGCGACGCGGCGGGGCTCGCCGACCTCGTCGGGGCCTGGACCGGCGGCCGCGACGGCGGGGCCGGCGTCGACGGCGTCGTCGTCCGGCCCGCGGTCCTGCCGCTCGACCTCGACGCGCTCGTCGACGACGTCGTGCCGCTGCTGCGACGCCGGGGCCTGCGGCCGACCGGGCCCCCCGCCCGCACCCTGCGGGGCACGCTCGGCCTGGACCGCCCGGCGTCCCGGTACGCCCGGGTCCCCGCCACCGCGGGCGGTGCGCGATGAGCCGCCGCCAGGTGCACCTCGGCGCCCACTTCCCCGGCGTCAACAGCACCACCGTGTGGACGGACCCCCGGTCGCGCAGCCAGGTCGACCTCTCCTCGTTCGAGCACCTGGCCCGGACCGCCGAGGAGGCCCGCCTCGACTTCTTCTTCCTCGCCGAGGGCCTGCGGCTGCGCGAGCACAAGGGCGAGCTGTTCGACCTCGACGTCGTCGGGCGCCCCGACACCCTGCCCGTGCTGGCGGCGCTCGCCGCCGTCACCGAGCGCCTCGGGCTGGTCGGCACCATCACGACGACCTTCAACGAGCCCTACGAGCTCGCACGGCAGTGGGCCACGCTCGACCTGCTGTCCCGCGGGCGGGCCGGCTGGAACGTCGTCACGAGCTCGGACGCCTTCCACGGCGCCAACTTCCGCCGCGGCGGCTTCCTGCCCCACGCCGAGCGCTACACCCGGGCCGCCGAGCTGCTCGACGTCGCCCGGCAGCTCTGGGACGCCTGGGACGACGACGCCGTCGCCGCGGCGGGGGCCGGGGAGACCTTCCTGCGCCCCGGCGCCGTCCGCCCCGTCGACCACCGGGGACGCCAGTTCACGGTGCGCGGCGAGCCCGGCACCCCCCGGGGCCCGCAGGGACACCCCGTCCTCTTCCAGGCGGGCGACTCCGCCGAGGGCCGCGACCTCGCCGCCCGCGAGGCCGACGTCGTCTTCACGGCGCACTCGACGGTCGAGGCCGGGCAGGCGTTCTACGCCGACGTCAAGGGCCGCCTCGCCGCGCACGGGCGGACGGAGGACGACCTCAAGGTGCTGCCCGCGGTCACCGTCGTCCTCGGGGACACCGAGGCCGAGGCGCGGGACCGGGCCCGCCACGTCCGGGAGCAGCAGGTGACCGGGCCGGCGGCGATCGCGTTCCTCGAGCAGCTCTGGGGCCGCGACCTCACCGCGTACGACCCCGACGGCCCGCTGCCGGCCGAGGACCCGGAGCCCGAGCACGTGTCGGTGACCCGTGGCCGCGTCCGCCACCACCGGGACCCCGCCGCCCTCGCCCGGCAGTGGCGGGAGCAGGCCGCGGCGAACCGCTGGTCGATCCGCGAGCTCGTCATCGCCGTCGGCGACCGCGGCGGCCTCGTCGGGACGCCGTCGTCGGTCGCGCGGCAGGTCGACGAGGCGGTGCAGTGCCGCGCCTGCGACGGCTACATCCTCGTGCCGCACCTCACCCCGACCGGCCTCGACGACGTCGCGGCCCGGGTCGTCCCGCTGCTGCAGGAGCGCGGCGTCTTCCGCGCGGACTACGCGGGCCCGACGCTCCGGGACCACCTCGGCCTCGGGCCCGCGCGCCGCCCGACGACGGCCCCCGCCGACGACCGACGGCTGGTGGCCCGGTGACCGCCGCCCCGGGGCTCGAGGTCGTGCGCGTGCACCCCGACGACCCGCTGGCCGCACCGCTGTTCACCGAGCTGGCCGCCGAGTACGGCGCCCGGTACGGCGACCTCTTCGGCGGGGCGGGGCAGGAGATGGCCCGCTACCCCGCGACGGACTTCCTCCCGCCGGACGGCGAGCTGCTCCTGCTCGTCGAGGACGGCGCCCCCGTGGCCGGCGGGGCGTACCGCCGGCACGAGCGGGCGGGCACCGCCGAGGTCAAGCGGATGTGGACGGCGGGGTCGCACCGCCGCCGAGGCCTGGCCCGGCGGGTGCTCGCCGAGCTGCAGGCCCGGGCCGCGGCCGCCGGCTACGCCTCGATGTACCTGACCACCGGACCGCGCCAGCCGGAGGCGGTGGGGCTCTACCTCGCCGCCGGGTGGACGCCGCTCTTCGACCCGGCCGTGCCCCGCCCCACCGACGCCGACGCCCTGCGCCGGCTGCCCGAGGACCAGCGGTTCTACGCCTTCACCACGACCCTGGGGGACCCCTCATGAGCTCCTCGCTCGCCTCGCGCCCCGAGACGGCCGCGCCGCCGCCCACCGGCACGCCCTACGACGAGCTGCGGGTCGTCCCGGCCCGGCACCCCGGCCGCTGGGTGGCGACGGCCGCCGTCGCCGTGCTGCTCGCGATGGCCCTCAACTCGTTGGTGACGAACCCGCGGTGGGAGTGGGACGTCGTCGGCGCGTACCTCACGGAGGAGTCGATCGTCCGCGGCGTCTGGATGACCATCCGGCTGACGCTCGTCACCGCGGTCCTCGGCTTCGCGCTCGGCACGGTGCTGGCGCTCATGCGCCTGTCGTCCTCGCCGCTGCTGCAGGCCGTGAGCTGGGGCTACACCTGGGTGTTCCGCTCGGTGCCGCTGATCCTCCAGCTGCTGCTCTGGTACAACCTCGCGTACCTGTACCAGACCCTCGACCTCGGCATCCCCTTCGGGCCGTCCTTCGTCAGCGTCGAGACGCTCTCCCTCATCGACAAGTTCGGCGCGGCCGTCCTCGGCCTGGGCCTGCACCAGGCCGCCTACTCCGCCGAGATCGTGCGCGGCGGCATCCTCTCGGTCGACCAGGGGCAGCTCGAGGCGGCCGCCTCGCTCGGCATCCCGAAGCGCCGGCAGACGAGCCGCATCGTGCTCCCGCAGGCGATGCGCACCATCGTGCCGACGGCGGTCAACGAGGTCATCGGCCTCTTCAAGGGCACGTCCATCGTCTACGTGCTGGCCCTCGGCGAGCTCTTCTACACGGTGAGCGTCATCTACGGCCGCACGCAGCGGGTGCTGCCGATGCTGCTCGTCGCGGCGGTCTGGTACGTCGTGCTCACGACGGTCGTCACCGTCCTGCAGTACTACGTCGAGCGGTACTACGCCCGTGGCGCCGTCCGCACGCTGCCCCCGACCCCCTGGCAGCGGGTCCGCGGCGAGCTCGGCGACGTCCTCGCCCGCTTCGGCGCCCCCCGCGGGGCGACGCGATGAACGCCCCGGCGACGCCGAGCGCCGGCCCGCGGGCCGGCCGGGTCGAGGTCCACGGCGTCCAAAAGTCCTTCGGCGGCGTGGAGGTGCTGCACGGCGTCGACCTCGTCGTCGAGCCGGGCACCGTCACCGTCGTGCTCGGCCCGTCCGGCTCGGGCAAGTCGACGCTGCTCCGCAGCATCAACCACCTCGAGAAGGTCGACCGCGGCTTCGTCGCGCTCGACGGCGAGCTCGTGGGCTACCGGCGCCGCCCGCACCGCGGCGGCGACCGGCTGCACGAGCTGAAGGAGAAGGACCTGCTGCGCCAGCGGTCCCGCTTCGGCTTCGTCTTCCAGTCCTTCAACCTCTTCCCGCACCTCACGGCCCTGGAGAACGTCGTCGAGGCGCCGCTGTCCGCGCAGCGCCGCGGGCGTCCCGAGGTCGAGGCGGAGGCCCGCGTCCTGCTCGAGCGCGTCGGCCTCGGCGACCGGGCCGGCGCCTACCCGCGCCAGCTCTCCGGCGGCCAGCAGCAACGGGTGGCCATCGCGCGCGCCCTGGCCCTGCGCCCGGCCGTGCTGCTCTTCGACGAGCCGACCTCGGCGCTCGACCCCGAGCTCGTCGGCGAGGTCCTCGGCGTCATCGAGGACCTGGCCCGCGACGGCACGACCATGGTCGTCGTCACCCACGAGATCGGCTTCGCCCGCGAGGCCGCCGACCAGGTCGTGTTCATGGACGAGGGCCGGGTCGTCGAGGCCGGGCCCCCCGAGCAGGTGCTCGAGGCCCCGCGCCACGACCGCACCCGCGCCTTCCTCGCGAAGGTCCTCTGACCCCTCCCCTCCCCGACCCACCGGACGGCGCCGCGCGCCGCCCGTCGGTGGCGCGCACCCGCGCACCACGCCACCACCACCTCCTCAGCCGACACCCGCGTCCCTGGAGCCGAGCACGCCATGACCAGCCACCGCCGTCACCCGCGCACCACCGTCCGCCTCGCCCCCGCCCTCCTGGCGGTGCCGCTGCTGGCGCTGGCGTCCTGCAGCAGCTCCGCCGAGATCGAGCAGGAGCAGGCCGCCGGCGCGCCCGCCGAGGCCGGCACCGAGGCCCTGGCCGTCAGCACGAGCCCGGACCAGGACCGCGTCCGCGGCACCGAGAGCGCCGAGGCCGTCGCGCTGCTCCCGGCGGACGTCGCCGAGGACGGCGTGCTCACCGTCGCCGTCGGCGCCTTCACCGCCCCGCTGAGCTTCCTCGCCGACGACAACCGGACCGTCATCGGCCACGAGCCCGACATCGCCCAGCTGGTCGCCGACGGGCTGGGCCTCGAGCTCGAGCTCGTGACGACGGACTGGTCGAGCTGGCCGCTCGCGACGCAGTCCGGCGACGTCGAGGTCACCATCGCGAACGTCACCGTGACCGAGGAGCGCAAGCAGCTCTTCGACTTCTCGTCCTACCGCGTCGACGAGCTGGGCTTCCTGGCGCCGGCCGGCTCGGGCCTGACCGTCGACGGCGCCGCCGACGTCGCCGGGCTCCGCATCGCCGTCGGCTCCGGCACCAACCAGGAGAAGATCCTCCTGGCCTGGGACGCCGAGAACCGGGCCGCGGGCCTCGAGCCGGTCGACGTCCAGTACTTCGAGAACGACGGCGACACCACGCTGGCGCTGCAGTCCGGTCGGCTCGACCTGACCTTCGGCCCCAACGCGACCGCCGCCTACAAGGCCGCTGTCGCCCCCGACGAGTTCGAGGTCGTCGGCACCGTCAACGGCGGCTGGCCCGAGACCGCGCAGATCGCCGTCGCCACGGCCAAGGGCAACGGGCTCGCCGACGCCGTCACGCCCGCGCTGAACCAGGCCGTCGAGGACGGCACGTACGCCGAGGTGCTCGAGCGCTGGGGGCTGACGAGCGAGGCCGTCGAGCGCTCCGAGACGAACCCGCCCGGCCTCCCCGCGTCCTGACGCGTGCCCGCCGCCGTCCTGCTGCGCACCCCGCCCAACCCCCGGAGACGCCCCCATGACCCGCACCACCGCCCGCACCTCCGCCCGCGCCGCCGTCGCGGCGCTCGCCGCCGCCGCCCTGCTGCCGGCCTGCACGAGCGCCGCCGAGATCGAGGCCGACCAGCGCGCCGAGGCGGCCGCCGAGGCCCCCGCCGGGGACCCCGCCGACGAGGCCGCCGAGCCCCTCGCGGTGGACACCAGCCCCGAACAGGCGGGCCGCGTCAGCACGGACGCGGCCCCCGACGCCGTCGCGCTCGTCCCCGCCGACGTCGCCGAGGACGGCCGCCTCACCGTCGGCGTCGCCGGCGCCGGCGAGCCGCCGCTCGGCTTCCTCGCCGACGACAACCAGACCGTCGTCGGCAGCGAGGTCGACCTCGCCTCGCTCGTCGCCGAGACGCTGGGCCTCGAGCTCGAGGTCGTCAACGTCTCCTGGGAGCAGTGGCCGCTCGCGCTGCAGAGCGGGGACCTCGAGGCGGTCTTCAGCAACGTCGGCGTCAACGCCGAGCGCCTCGAGCTCTTCGACTTCGCCACCTACCGCGAGGGCGTCATGGCCTTCAGCGCCGCGCGGGGCAGCGACCTGGAGATCAGCGAGCCGGCCGACGTCGCCGGGCTGACCGTGGCCGTCGGCTCGGGCACGAACCAGGAGCGGATCCTCCTCGACTGGGACGCGCAGAACGTCGCCGCCGGGCTCGAGCCGGCGCAGCCGGAGTACTTCGCCAGCTCCGGCGACACGCTCCTGGCGCTGCAGTCGGGGCGGGTCGACACCTTCCTCGGGCCCAACCCGACGGCCGTCTACCAGGAGTCGGTGGGCGACCTCGAGGTCGTCGGCACGGTCAACGCGGGCTGGCCGAACACCACGTACGTCGCCGCGACGACCCTCAAGGGGACCGGCCTCGTCGACGCCGTCGAGGCCGGGCTGCAGCACGCCTTCGACGACGGCAGCTACGCGCGGACCCTCGAGCGCTGGGGCCTGGCCGGGGAGGCCGTCGACGCCCCCGAGGTCAACCCCGCCGTCGACTCCTGAACCCGCCACCACCCCACCCGCACCGCTGACGAGGAGAGACCGTGCCGATCCAGTTCCTGGGCATCGCCGCCACCCACGACGGCTCCGAGACGACCCCCCGCTCGGGGCCGAGCTTCGACAAGGACTACACGCTGCGCCTGGGCCGGGCGCACGAGGACTGGGGCTGGGACCGGGTCCTCTTCGCCTACGGGTCCGGCTCCCCCGAGCCCTCGGCCGCGGCGGCCTTCCTGCTGTCGCGCACCGAGCGGCTGCAGGTGCTGCTCGCGCACCGCCCCAACGTCAGCTACCCGACCTTCGCGGCGAAGACCTTCGCCACCCTCGACCGCATCGGCGACGGGCGGCTCGCCGTCCACTTCATCACCGGCGGCACGGACGCCGAGCAGCAGCGCGAGGGCGACTACCTCACGAAGGACGAGCGCTACCGGCGCACCCGCGAGTACATCCAGGTGGTGAAGAAGGCCTGGACCTCCCACGAGGCCTTCGACTGGGACGGGGAGTTCTACCGGTTCGCCGACTTCGTCAGCGACACCTTCCCCGTCCAGCAGCCCCGGCCGGACGTCTCCTTCGGCGGGTCGTCGGACGCCGCCTACGCCGCCGGCGGCGCGGAGGCCGACGTCTTCGCGCTGTGGGGCGAGCCGCTGGCCGAGACGGCCGCCCAGATCGACCGGGTGCACGCCGCCGCCCGCGCCGCGGGGCGCACCGACCTGCCCCGCATCCAGGTCGCCTTCCGGCCGATCATCGCGCCCACCGAGGAGCTGGCCTGGGAGAAGGCGCACCGCACCGTCGAGCGCATCGAGGCGCGCACCGCCGGCGGGCGGCAGCCCCTCACCCGCCGCCACCCGCTCACGGCGCCCGAGAACACCGGCTCCCAGCGGCTGCTGGCCATCGCCGAGCGCGGCGAGCGCTTCGACCGCGCGCTCTGGACGCCGACGGCGCGGGCCACCGGCGGCGCCGGCAACTCGAACGCCCTCGTGGGCACGCCCGAGACGGTCGCGCAGGCGCTGCTCGACTACGTCGACCTCGGCGTCGACATCATCTCGATGCGCGGGTACGACCTCCTCGGCGACGCGATCGACGTCGGCCGGTACGTGCTCCCGCTCGTCCGCGAGGGGGTGGCGAAGCGCGACGCCGCCGCGGCCGCCCGGCGGGACGCACCGGAGCCGCAGCCGGCGAGCGCATGAGCACCGTCGCCGTCGTCGGCAACCCCCGTCCGCGCTCGCGCACCCGGGCGGCCGCCGAGCTCGTCGTCGAACGCCTGACCGGGGCGCCGCCGGACCTCGTCGTCGACGTCGCCGACCTCGGCGCGGGGCTGTTGGACCCGGCCGACGCCGCCGCCGCCGGAGCCGTCGCGGCGCTGGCCGCGGCCGACGTCGCGGTCGTGGCGAGCCCCACGTACAAGGCCACCTACACCGGGCTGCTCAAGCTGTTCCTCGACCGGGTCGGCACGGGCGACCTCGCCGGCGTCGTGGCCGTCCCGCTCATGCTCGGCGGCGGGCCGACGCACGCCCTGGCCCCCGAGCTGCTGCTCAAGCCCGTCCTCGTCGAGCTGGGCGCCACGGCGCCGACCCGCGGGCTCTACCTCGTGGACCGGGCGTGGGACGAGCCGGGCCCGCTCGACGCCTGGCTGGCGGCGGCCGGGCCGCAGGTCGCCGCGGCGCGCCGCAGGGCCTGAGGCGGGCGGCTCAGCCGCCCGCCTCGGCGAGGCTCCAGAGCGTCCAGACGCCCGTCCGCATCCGCCGGGGCTGGCGCAGGACGGTGACGACGGCCGCGGCGACGTCGTCGGGGCGCAGGAAGTCGCCGTCCTCGGGCGCCGCGTCGCCGAACCGACCCGTCGCGGCGGCGAAGGAGGTGTTGACGGCCGCGGGCGCGACGACGGTCGCGCGGATGCCCTCGTGCCGGGTCTCGCGGTCGAGCGAGGTGGCCAGCTGCATCTGCGCGGCCTTCGTGCCCGCGTAGACGGCCTCCTCGCCGCCGCCGGACCCGAGCCCCGCCACCGAGCCGACGACGACGACGTCGCCGCCGTCGCCCTGGGCGCGGAAGCGGCGCAGGGCGGCCCGGGCCAGCCAGACCGTGGCCGTGAAGTTCGTGGCGACCATGGCGAGGACCTGGTCCTCGTCCTGGTCGAGGAGCCCGCCGAAGTACCCCACGCCGGCGTTGGCGACGACGCTGTCGACCCGCCCCCAGGCCTCCGCCCCGGCCGCGACGAGCCGCTCGGCGTTGCCGGGGTCGCCCACGTCGCCGCCGACGACGACGAGCCGCTCGCGGCCCCACCGCCCGAAGAGGTCGTCGAGCCGGCCCGGGTGCAGCTCGGCGGCGACCACCCGGGCGCCGGCCGCCAGCAGCTGCTCCGTCGTGGCCCGGCCGATGCCGGAGCCCGCGCCCGTGACGACGACGACGCCGTCGCGCAGGTCCCGCACCTGCGGCCCGCCCGCACCCGTCGTGGGGGCGGCGGCGTCGTGCGGCTCCTGCGGTGCGGTCATGACGGGCTCCCGGGCGTGGGCGTGGCGGCGGAGGTGGTCGTGGGGGTCGGCGGCGCGGCGAGGTCGTCGAGGTCTGCCCGGGTGGGCGGGTCCGCGCCGGGGCGCGAGCACGTGAGCGCGGCGCACCGCGCGGCGATGATGCCCATCGCCGTGAGCCGCTCGGCCGTGAAGAGGTGGCCCGCGCGGAGCTCGTCGGGCGTCCGGCCGGCGTCGAGGAGGTCGGCCAGCCCGGCGAGGAGCGCGGCCGTGAAGGAGTCGCCGGCCCCGACGGTGTCGACGACGTCCACCACGTGCGGCGGCACCGCCACCGTGGCCGCGCGCGAGGCCAGGAGGGCGCCGGCCGCGCCCCGGGTGACGACGACGACGGCGGGCCCCTCCTCGAGCAGCGCCGCGACGACCTCCTCGGGCGTGCGTCCGGGGAAGAGCCAGGCGGCGTCCTCGTCGCTCGTCTTCACGAGGACGGCCCGGCGGGCGAGGACCCCGACGCGACGCAGCGCAGCCGTGCGGCCCCCCATGAGCGCCGGGCGGACGTTGGGGTCGAACGTCAGCAGGCACCGGGCGGGAAGGGCGTCGGCGAGGGCCTCCACGGCCGCGCCGCCCGGCTCGACGAAGGCCCCGAGGGACCCGGTGTGCACGAGGGCCGGCAGCTCGGCCGCAGGCGGGGGCGTGAAGGTCCACTCGACGTCGAAGTCGTACTCCGCCGACCCGTCGGGACGCAGGCGCGCCACGGACGTCGAGGTGGGCGTGGCCCGCGCCGACCCGGCCGTCACGCGCACCCCGGCGGCGGCGAGGTGCTCGCGGAGGAGACGGCCGCGGGCGTCCGGCCCCACGGACGTGGCCAGCTCGACCGGCGTCCCGAGGCGGGCCAGGCCCACCGCGACGTTGTACGACGAGCCGCCCGGGTGCTCGCGGGTGGTCGTGCCGTCGTCGACGACGTCGACGAGGGCCTCGCCGACCGCCAGGACCGACGTCCTCATGGCGTCCTCCTCCTCGAGGGCGTGCGGGGGCGACGGGCCGCCCGCGGGGCAGGGGTCCCGGGTCAGGACGTGGCGGCGACGGCGTCCTCGAACGCGGTGACGGCCGTGGCCGTCAGCTGCTCGGTGAAGAAGGCCTCCGCGACGGCGGGCGCCATGGTGAAGGCGCCGACCCCGGCCCGGGCCAGGCGCACGACGCTCGCGACGTCGCGCAGGCTCGCGACGAGGACCTCGGTGGGGGACCCGGTGGCGCGCAGCAGCTCGTGCATCGCGACCACCTCGGCGTGGCCGTCGCGGCCCGCGGAGTCGAGCCGGCCGAGGTACGGGGCGACGTAGGTGGCGCCGGCCCCGGCGGCGAGGACCGCCTGCCCGGGGGCGTAGACCGCGGTGAGGAGGGTCCTGACGCCGCGGGCCGCCAGCCGCGCGCACGCGGCGGTGCCCTCGCGCGACGCCACGAGCTTGACGACGACCTCGTCCCCCAGCTCGCGCAGCCGCAGGCCCCGCTCGACGAGCACGTCGACCTCGCGGCCCCAGGACTGGAAGAAGACCTCGCGGGCGCCGGCGTCGACGGCCCACCGGTGCACGTCCGCGGCCGCGGCCACGCCGAGACCGGCGCGCTGGAGGATCGTCGGGTTGGTGGTGAGGCCCTCGAAGAGGCCCGTCCCCAGCAGGTCGACGGCGACGTCCCGCTCGGCGGTGTCGAGGAACAGTCGGACGGCCACGGCACGTCTCCTTCGTCGGTCCGGCGCCCGCTCGTTCGAGCGCGCGACGCTCATGTGCGAGTAGTCTGCTGCGGGTCCGGCGAGCACGTCAAGCAAGGGAGCACGCCCATGGACGACGACGTCCTCGTCGCCGCGGTGGCCCGGCGCCACTTCGTCGAGGAGGTCAGCAAGTCGCAGATCGCCGACGAGATGGGCGTGTCCCGCTTCAAGGTGGCGCGGCTGCTCGACCAGGCCCGGCGCGACGGCGTCGTGACGATCGAGGTGCGCACGCCCACCCACGTCGACCTCCCGCTGTCCGAGCGGGTCGCCCGGCTCTTCTCGCTGCGGCAGGTCGTGGCGGTCCGGCCCGCGGACCCCGGGCCGGCCGGGCTGCGGCGGGCGCTGGGCGCCGCGTGCGGGTCCCTGCTGGCGCACCGGCTGACGGAGGACGACGTCCTCGGCGTCTCCTGGGGGCGGACGCTGCAGGCCCTGGCCGACGAGTCCCCCGCCCTCCCCCCGGCCGACGTCGTCCAGCTCGTGGGGAGCATCCCCGGCGTCGACCTCGACGTGGGACCGCTCGAGCTCGTGCGTCGGCTGGGCCACCGCACCGGCGGCCGCGTCCACCCCCTGCACGTGCCGGCCGTCCTGCCCGAGCCGGGGCTGGCGGCGGCCCTGCGGGCGACCGACCCCGTGCGCGCGACCCTCGCCGCGCACGAGCGGCTCACCCACGCCGTGGTCGGCGTCGGCGCCTGGGCCCCCACCGGGTCGTCGCTGCGCCCCCTCCTGCCGCCGGACGTCGTCCGCGCGTGCGAGGAGGCCGGCGCCGTCGCCGAGACCTGCTCGACCGTCCTCGACGCCGAGGGGCAGGTCGTCGCGGGGAGCCTCGTGCCCGACCACTGCGTCGCGGTCACCACCGACCGGCTCCGCGCCGTCCGGGACGTCGTGGCGGTCGCCGCCGGCGCCGAGAAGGTCGAGGCCGTGCGCGCCGTCGTCCGTGCCGGGCTCGTCCACCACCTCGTGACCGACGTCCCCACCGCGCGGGCCCTGCTGGCGGGCGTCGAGGGCCCGGAGGGCTGAGGCGGGCCCCGCCGCGGGGTCGACGGGTCAGCGGCCGGGGCTCGTGCTGCCGTCCGCCGGCCGGTCGTCGTCGGTGCGCCCGTCGTCGACGGCGGCGCCGCCCGGCACGCGCACGCACCCGTCGGGCAGGCCGCCCTCGGGCTCGTCGTGCCCCTCGAGGCGGCTCAGCTCGTCGACGAGCAGGAGGTCGCGGCGGACCTTGCCCGTCCGGTAGGCCGCCCGGCCGACCATGTGCGCCGCCACGGGCGCCGTGACGAGCTGGATGACGACGACGAGCGTGCTGATGCCCACCGCCGTCGCCGTGCGGACGTCGAGGGCCACCCCGATGGCGACGAGGACCACGCCGAGGGTCTGCGGCTTGGCGCCCGCGTGCAGGCGCGTGAGGACGTCGGGCAGCCGGAGCATGCCGAGCGCGGCCACGAGGGCCAGCGCCACCCCGGCGCCGACGCACACGAGCGCGAGGACGTCGAGCACCGCCCCGACCGGCCCGACGACACGCTCCTCGGCGGCCGCGGACCCGACCGCCGCGAGGACGGGGGCCGCCCCGCCGCTCACCGGGACTCCTTGGCCGCGAAGCGGGCCACCGAGACCGAGCCCACGAAGCCGACGAGCGAGAGCACGACGAGGACGGGCAGCGCCGTCGTCGTGTCGGTGAGGACGGCGTAGAGGCCGAAGGACGCGACGAGCACGACGACGAGGACGTCGAGGGCGACGACCCGGTCGAGGATGGTCGGGCCCATGACGGCCCGGGCGACGACGCAGAGGGCCGCGACGAGCAGGGCCGAGCCGAGCACGAGCGCGACGACGAGGGTGCCGGTGGGGAGCATCAGGGCTGGTCCTCTCGGGGGGCGGCGTGGCGGCCGCGCGGCCGGCCCGCGGCGGGCTGCTCGGCGGGCGCGGTCACCGCGGGGGTGGGCTCCGCGGGGGCGACGGCAGAGGCGGGGGCGCCGACCTCGTGGGCCGGCTCCCCCTGCCGGGCGGTCCGACCGCCGCCGTGGACGACGCGCCGGCGCACGGGCGGCCGGGGGTGGCGGCCGTGGCCGCTCGGGTCGCCCCGCTCGAGGTCCCCGACCTCCTCGTCGGTCCCGAAGGCGCGCACGACGCGAGCCTCGACCGCGAGCACGTCGCGGCGGGCCCGCTCGGCGGCCTCGAGGTCGGGGGTGTCGAGCGCGTGCACGAAGAGGCTCTGCGTCCCCGGCCGGACCTCGACGACGACGCTGCCGGGGACGAGCGAGATGAGCTCGGCCGTCGCGGTGAGGTGGGACAGGCTCGCCGTCCGCAGGTGGACCTCGAGCACCGAGCTCGTGGGGGCCCGGCGGGTGAGGACGACGAGCGCCACCTGCACGGACGCCACGACGACGTCGCGGACGAAGACGAGGAGCAGGCGCAGGGCCGCCACCGGCCGCACCGCTCCCGGGAAGCGCAGCGGCGGCTGCGGGAAGACGAGGACGACGAGCAGCCCCAGCAGGACGCCGGACAGCACGTTGGCCACGGACAGGTCCCCCCACAGGAGGACCCAGACGAGCGCCGTCCACACGAGGACGGGCCACTGGACGACGGCGCGGCGGGTGCGGCTCATCGGTCGCCCCCCTCGCCGCCGGGACCGGCGGCGCTGCCCGCGGTGCCGACGGCCTCGGCGCCGCCGCGACCTCCGACCGGGGCCAGCCCGGCGGCGGTCCCGTCGCCGAGCACCGCCTCGACGTAGGGGGCGCGCCCGCGCAGCTCCTCGGCCGCGCTCGAGGACACGGCGAGCAGCGGTCCGGCGAGGACGGTGAGCAGGAGGCCGAGCGCCACGAGGCCGGCCGTCGGCGCGACCATCCACGCGGGCAGCCGCCGCGCGTCGACGGGCAGCTCGGCGGTGTCCACGGCCGCACCGGTGAGGGCACCGGTGACCCGGCTCCCGTCGTCGCCGAGCACCGAGCCGCCACGAGCCTGGCGCGCGGCGTCCTCCCGGACCTCGACGCCGCCGACGCCGGTCACGGCCGTCGTCGCGGCCGGCACCTCCTCCTCGCGCGCCGCCGTCTCCTCCTCGCGCCCGACCGTCGAGGGACGGCTCCAGAAGGCACGGTTCCAGGCCTTCGCGACGGCGTAGAGGGTCAGCAGGCTCGTGAGGACGCCGGCGACGACGAGCACCATCGGCAGCGTCCCGCCGTCGGCCACGCCGGCCTGGACGAGGCCGACCTTGCCGAGGAAGCCGGACAGCGGGGGGATGCCCGCGAGGTTCATGGCCGGGACGAAGAAGAGGACGCCCAGCAGCGGCGAGAGGGCCGCCATCCCGCCGAGACGGTCCATCGACGTCGTCCCGCCCCGCCGCTCGACGAGGCCGGTGACGAGGAAGAGCGTCGTCTGCACGGTGATGTGGTGGATGACGTAGTAGACCGCCGCGGCCAGCCCGAGCTGCGACGACAGGGCGATGCCCATGACGAGGTAGCCGATGTGGCTGACGAGGGTGAAGGAGAGCAGACGCTTGATGTCCGTCTGCGCGACGGCGCCGAGGATGCCGACGAGCATCGTCGCCAGCGCCACGACGAGGAGGAGGTCGTCGAGCCGCCCGTCGGGGAAGAGCAGCGTCTGCGTCCGGATGATCGCGTAGATGCCGACCTTCGTCAGCAGGCCGGCGAACACCGCGGTGACCGGCGCGGGCGCCGTCGGGTAGGAGTCCGGCAGCCACGCCGACAGCGGGAAGACGGCCGCCTTGATGCCGAAGGCGACGAGCAGCAGGAGCTGGAGGGCCAGGCGGACGCCGTCGTCGAGCGCGTCGAGCCGCTCGGGCAGCTGGGCGAGGTTCGCCGTCCCCGTGGCCGCGTAGACGAGCGCGACGGCGGTGAGGAAGACGAGCGAGCTGGCGATGCTCACGACGACGTACGTCGAGCCGGCACGGATGCGGGCGCTCGTGCCGCCGAGCGTCAGCAGCACGAAGCTCGCCGCCAGCAGCATCTCGAAGCCGACGTAGAGGTTGAACAGGTCGCCCGAGAGGAAGGCGTTGCTGACGCCCGCGGACAGCACGAGGTAGGTGGGGTGGAAGATCGCGACGGGCGCGCCGTCGTCCCCGTCCGCGGCGCCCTGCGCCACGGAGTAGACGAGCACCGCGAGCGTCACCGCGCTCGAGACGCTGAGCATGAGCGTCGAGAGCTGGTCCGCGACGAGGTTGATGCCGACGCCGGAGTCCCAGCCGCCGACGGCGACGACGAGCGTCCCGACGTCCTGGACGGCCAGCAGCATGGCCAGCGCGGTGACGGCCACGACGGTCAGCGCGGTGATGCTCACGGCGGCCTGCGCACGGCGGTGCCGCGCGAGGGCGAGGGCGAGGCCCGCGCCGACGAGCGGCACGAGGACGGGCAGCGGGACGAGCGTCGGCCACTCGAGCACCTGGCCCTGGGTGGCCCGCTGGCCCTGGTCGGCGACGGCCGCGAGGAGGGGGATCACGCCGGGCCCCCGTCCCGGCGCCCGGCGGGGCGGCTGCCGCTGCCGGGGACGTGCCGCAGCGCGGTGTCGCCGACCGTGCGGTCGGCGCCCTCGGCGTCCTCCCCGGTGTCGGACCGGTCGTCGCTGCTGTCGTCAGGGTCGTAGCTGCCCGACGTCTCGTCGCGGACGGCGCGGTCGCGGACCTGGCGGTCCTCGACGTCGTCCTGGACCTCGTCGTGGCCGTGCAGCTGCCAGCTGCGGTAGGCCATCGCGAGGAGGAACGCCGTGAGGCCGAGGGTGATGACGATGGCGGTCAGCACGAAGGCCTGCGGGAGGCTGTCGCTCATGTCCTCCGGCTCGCTGCTGCCGACGAGCGGCGCGCTGCCGGCCCGGCCGCTGGCCACGAGGAACAGCACGTTGATGCCGTTCCCGAGGAGGATGACGCCGACGAGCACGCGGGTGAGGCTGCGCTCGAGGACGAGGTAGACGCCCGTCGCGACGAGGACGAAGACGACGCCGACGAGGACGACGGCGGGGGGCGCCGTCGTGACGCCGGTCACCGCGCACCGCCCGGGTGCCCCGTGCCGCCGGCCGGCGTCGCGGCGGCGCCCGCCGCCGGGCGCTCGGGCTCGGGCTCGACCTCCCCGGACCCCTCGGTGAGGTCGCCCACCGAGCCGGAGATCGACAGGGCCGCCGTCGAGGAGGGGTCGCGCTCGGCGTCCGCCTCGATGTGCGCGTCGACCCCTCCCCCGAGGCTGCGGAGGACGTCGAGGACGAGGCCGATCACGAGCAGGTACACCCCGATGTCGAAGAAGAGGGCGGTCACGAGCTTGACCTCGCCGAGCACCGGCACCGTGGGCTCGAAGATCGCGCTCTGCAGCGGCGTGAAGCCGAGGAGGGCGGCGAGCAGGCCGACGCCGGCGGAGAGGAACAGGCCGCTGCCGAGCAGCAGGCCCGCGGGCACCGGGGCCGCGCGGTCGAGCTCGCGGCGGCCGCCGGACAGGTACCGGACCATGAGGGCGAGGCCCGCGACGAGCCCGCCGGCGAAGCCGCCGCCCGGCTGGTTGTGGCCGGCGAAGACGAGGTAGAGCGAGAAGAGCACGACGGTGTGGAAGGTGAGCCGCGTGACCGTCTCGAAGATGACCGAGCGGCGCTCGGCGGGCAGCTCCGGCGGGCCCTGCCACCGCCCGGCCGGGCGGACCTCCTCGGCGGGGGCGTCCCCGAGGTGGCCGTCGGCGCCGGCCGCGGTGCTCGCCGGGGCGGCGTCCGCGGCGTCGACGCTGCCGGTGGTGCCGCCGGGGCCGCGGTCGGCCGAGGCCAGCCGGGCCGCCTCCTCCTCCGCCTCGGCGCTGACGTCGAGGTGGCCGAACCGGCGGCCGAGGAAGACGAGGCTCGCGACGCCGGTGGCGGCGACGAGGAGCACCGACAGCTCGCCGACGGTGTCCCACGCGCGGATGTCGACGAGGATGACGTTGACGACGTTCCGGCCGCCGCCGAAGTCGTAGGCCTGCTCCGGGAAGACCGTGGAGATCGGCGTGGCGGTCCGCGCGGCCACGGCCACGAGCGCCAGGAGGCTGACGACGCCGCCCACCGCCACGGCGAGGCCGGCGCGCAGGAACCGGCTGCGGCGCAGCGGCCGGTCGGAGAAGTAGAGCGGCAGCCGGCGCAGGACGAGCACGAAGACGACGAGGCTCACCGTCTCCACGAGCACCTGCGTCAGCGCGAGGTCGGGCGCGCCGTGGAGGAGGAAGAGCAGCGCGACGCCGTACCCCGTGACGCCGAGGAGCACGGCCGCCTTGAGGCGGCGGCGGGCCCGGACGGTGGCCACGGCGGCGACGGCCACGACGACGCCCGCGGCCAGCTGCGCGGGGGTGTCCCACAGCCGGACCGGGGCGTCCCACGGGCCGGCGAGGACCGCGGCGGTCCCGGGCCCGACGACGAGGACGACGAAGATCACGGCGAGGTAGGCGGGCAGGGAGCCGCGCTGCGTGGCACCCGTCGCCTCGACGGCGAGGCGCTCGACGAGCCGGACGAGGCGGCCGTAGCCGCGCTCGGTGTCGACGAGCACCGGCGCCAGGGCCTGCGCCCGCACGACCCGGCGCCGCCCGAGGAAGAGCAGCGCGCCGACGGCCAGGGTGAGCAGCGAGAGGCCGAAGGACGCCGTCAGCCCGTACCAGGGACGCAGGTACACCTCGGGCTCGCCGACCGTGAGGACGTACGGCTCCAGGACGCGCTGCCAGGCCGGCCCGGCGAGGCCGAGCACGAGGCCGGACACCGCGAGGACGACGGGCACGCCGGTCAGCAGGGGCCCCGGCGCGTGCACCGGGGTGGGCTGCCGGCCCTTGGCGGCGAAGGCGCCCCAGAGGAAGCGCGCCGTGTACCCGGCCGTGAGGCAGGAGCCGAGCACGACGCCGACGAGCGCGGCCGTCGCGAGCGACGACCCGCCGTGCAGCAGCGCGTCGAACGCCGACTCCTTGGCGGCGAAGCCCGCCATCGGCGTGACCCCCGCCATCGACAGGGCCGCGAGGACGGCCGCGGCCGTCAGCACGGGCATCTGCCGCGGCAGCCCGGAGAGCCGCCGCAGGTCGCGGGTGCCGGTGGCGTGGTCGATCGCGCCGACCGTGAGGAAGAGCGTCGACTTGAAGAGGGCGTGGGCGCAGACGAGCGCCAGGCCGGCGAGCGCGCCGTCGGGGCCGCCGAGGCCCACGACCACGGTCATGAAGCCCAGCTGGCTGACGGTGCCGTAGGCGAGGAGCAGCTTGAGGTCGTGCTGCCGCAGCGCCCGGTACCCGCCGACGAGCATCGTCACGACGCCGAGGGTGAGGACGAGCGGCCGCCAGACGGGGACGTCGGCGAAGCCGGGCGCGAGGCGGGCCAGCAGGTAGACGCCGGCCTTCACCATCGCCGCGGCGTGGAGGTAGGCGCTGACCGGCGTCGGCGCGGCCATGGCGCTCGGCAGCCACAGCGAGAACGGCCAGATCGCGGACTTCGACAGCGCGCCGACGAGCACGAGCACGAGGCCGGCCGTCACCACGCCGCTGGGAGCGGGCGGCGCGGCGACGAGCTCGGACAGCCGGTAGGTGCCCGCGGCCTCACCGAGCAGGACGAGCCCGACGAGCATCGCCAGGCCGCCGAAGGTCGTCACGACGAGCGCGCGCATGGCGGCGAGGCGGCTGCTGCGCTGCTCGGTGAGGTGCCCGATGAGCAGGTAGGAGAAGACCGTCGTCAGCTCCCACATGACGTAGAGCAGGAGCAGGTCGTCGGCGAGGACGAGCGCGAGCATCGCGCCCGCGAAGGCCACGAGGACGCCGGCGAAGCGGCCGAGGCCCGTCTCGCCGTCGTCGAAGTAGGCCGCGCAGTAGGCGAGGACGAGGGCCCCGACGCCGGCGACGAGCAGCCCGAGGACGAGCGCGAGGCCGTCCACCCGGAAGGCCAGCTCGAGCTGCAGCAGCGGCGCCCAGGCGACGGTCTCGACCCGGTCGCCGCCCGCCTGGACGGTCGGCAGCTGCGCGACGAGCCAGGCGCAGGACGCCAGCGGCACGAGCGCCAGCAGGAGGAAGGCCCGACGGCCCAGGAGCCGGACGAGCGTGGGCGCGACGAGCGCGGCGACGGCGTGGGCGCCGATCAGGACGGTCATCCGGCCACCCGGCCTCTCAGGTCGGCGGCCGCCGCCGTCCGCACCGAGGTGCGCCCGAGGCGGCTGCGAGAAGAGCTGCGGGCGACGTCGCCGCCCGCCGGCCGGGACCTCGGCCCCCCGTCGAGACCGACCGCGCGGCGGCGGGCGGGAGGGGGCCGACCCTGCGGCCGTCCCGTCCAGTCTACGGGCGACGACGACGGGCGCCTGCCCGCGCCGTCCCGGGCCGGCCCGGGGCGGCGCCGGCGGTCAGCCCGCGAAGGGCGTCAGCGGGAGCCCGCGCACGCCCGGCCGGAGGTGGAAGAGGGCGCCCGCGGCCGGGTCCTCCCCCTCGTCGAGGCCGTCCGCCGACGTCGTGACGAAGAGGTCGGCGAGGTCCGGCCCGCCGAAGGCGCACGCCGTCACCTGCCGGGCGCCGACGTCGACGACGGCGAGCAGCTCGCCGTCGGGCGAGATGCGGTGGAGGGCCGAGCCGCCGAAGAGCGCGGCCCACACGCAGCCCTCCGCGTCGACGGCGAGCCCGTCGGGGCCGCCGCGCTCGTCGGGCGTCTCCCGGACGGGCGTGCGCGAGACGACCTCCCCGGCGTCGTCGAGGACGAGGCGGTCGAGGGACTGCGTCTGCGTGTCGTGGTACCAGGCCGCCGACCCGTCCGGGGTCCAGCCGAGGCCGTTGGAGATGGTGAGGCCCTCGAGCACGACGTGGACGGACAGGTCCGGGTCGAGGCGGTAGAGCGAGGCCGCGCCCCGCCGCTGGTCGTAGGCCATGGAGCCGACGAAGAAGCGGCCGTGTGGGTCGCAGCCGCCCTCGTTGAAGCGGACGCCGGGGTCGGACCAGACCTCGGGCAGCCGCCGGGGCGGCACCGCGCCGAGGTCGCCGGGGCCGAGGAGGGCCAGGCAGCGCTCGAGCGCCACGACGAGCCCGCCGTCCCGGCGCGGGCGGACGACGGCGAGGACGTCGCCGAGGTGGTCGCGGCGCACCGCGCCGTCGGCGACCTCCTCGCCCGCCCACCCGGGCGGGGGCGTCCACGACAGGAGGTCGCCGCGGAGCATGTCGACCCACCGCAGCGTCGCCTCGGCGGTGTCCCAGACGGGCCCCTCGCCGTGGTGGGCGAGCGGGGACGTCACCCGGCGGGCGGGCAGGTGCGGCACCTCCGGGCCCGCGTCGGGCGTGCTCGGGCGGCCGGCGGCGTCGTCGTCCATCCGCGCATCGTGCCCGAGGACGGGGCCGGCCGAGGGGTCGGCGACGGGGCGCGGGGCGGGCCGCGGGAGGGCCGGGATGCTCCGGGGCCGACGCGGTGTTGCAGCGGGCATGCTCGATCCCCTCGACCTCGTGGAGGTCTACGAGACCTCCGACCTCACCCCCGGCGAGCGACCCGTGCTCGTGCACGCGCTGCGCGGCTTCGTCGACGCCGGCCAGGCCGGCACCCTCGCCACCGGCGCCCTGCTGTCCGGGCTGGAGAACGAGGTCGTGGCGCGCATCGACGCCGACCAGCTCGTGGACTACCGCGACCGCCGGCCGCGCATGACCTTCCGCAGCGACCGCTTCGACGCCGTCGCGATGCCGGAGATCCTCCTGCACGCCGTCCGCGACGAGCGGGGCGCGCCCTTCCTGCTCCTCACCGGGCCGGAGCCCGACCTGCAGTGGGAGCGCTTCGCCGCGGCCGTCCGCCTGCTCGCCGAGCGCTTCGACGTCCGCATGGCCGTCGGCCTCCACGGCATCCCGTGGGCCTCGCCGCACACCCGTCCCGTCGGGCTCTCGCCGCACGCGTCGGACCGCTCGCTCATCGCGGGCCGGCCGCGCTGGATCGGCGAGGTCGAGGTGCCGGGCCACGTCGGCGCGCTCCTCGAGCAGCGCTTCGGCCAGGCGGGCGTGCCGTCCGTCGGCTTCACCGCCCACGTGCCGCACTACCTCGCGCAGGCGGAGTTCCCGCCGGCCGCGGTCGCGCTCCTCGACGCCCTCGCCGAGACCGCCGACCTCGCCCTGCCGACGGCGGACCTCCAGGCCGCGGGCGCGACCGTCCTCGAGGAGGTCGACCGCCAGGTCGCGGCGGACGAGGACACCCGCACCGCCGTCACGGCGATGGAGCGCACCTACGACGCCGTCCTCGCCGGCCGCGCCCTCGAGGGCCCCGGCCTCGCGACGCCGTCGCTGCCCGACGACGAGATGCCCGACGGCGAGGAGCTCGCCGCCGACCTCGAGGCCTACCTCCGCGGGCTCGACGAGTCCGGCGACGACCGCGACCGCCCCTGGGCGCCGGACCCCGGCCCCGCGGTCGGGGCGCCGGACCCGACCGCGGACCGGGCGGACGACGGGACGTCGGACGACGGCGACGGCGGGGACCCCGCCCCCCGCACCTGACCCACCGGGGACACGCCACCCCTTCCCCACTTCGCTGCCGAAGTCGGCTTCCGGGTCCTCCCTGGGACGACGTCGGCAGCGAAGTCGGGCCCCGGGGCGCTCGTTCCCCGACCTCGGCAGCGACGTCGACCTGACGATCTTCCGCCCGACGACGTCGGCAGCGACGTCGACGCCCAGAGGCTCCCGGGGCGACGTCGGGAAGGCTTCCGGGAGCCGACGTCGACAGCCACGTCCGCCGTGACGCCATCCCGCGGACGTGTCCGACGTCGCGCCTGCCGGCGGGGTAGGAAGCACGCGTGACCTCCCCGCCGGGCGCGACGACGACGCCCGCCCCCGGCCCTGTCGACCGGGTGCCCGCCCCGCTGCTCATGGCGGTGTCCATCGGGAGCGTCCAGACCGGCAGCGCCGTCGCGAGCACGCTGTTCCCCGTCCTCGGCGCGCCGGGCACCGTGCTCCTGCGGCTGCTGCTGGCGGGCCTGCTGCTCGCCGCCGTCCTGCGGCCGGCCGTGCACCGCTGGTCGGCGGGCGCGCTGGGCGGGTGCGCGCTCCTCGGCCTCGCGATGGCCGGGATGAACGGCCTCTTCTACCTCTCGCTCGACCGGCTGCCGCTCGGCGTCGCCGTGTCCGTCGAGCTGCTCGGCCCGCTCGTCCTGTCGGTCGTGCAGGCGCGGCGGGCGCAGGACGTCCTCTGGTCGGGGCTCGCCCTCGCGGGCGTCGTCCTCCTCGGCGCGCGGGCCCTCGGCGACGCCGGCGCAGGCGAGGGCCTCGACGTCCTCGGCCTCGTGCTCGCCGCCGCGGCCGGGGCCTGCTGGGCGGGCTACATCCTCGCGAGCGCCCGGGTCGGCCGGCTCGTGCCGGGCACCGGCGGGCTCGCCGTCTCCCTCCTCGTGGGCGCGGTGCTCGTGGCGCCCTTCGGCGTCGGGGGCGCGCTCGGGGTCGTCGAGCGGCCGGGCCTCCTCCTCGCCGTCCTCGCGGTCGCGCTGCTGTCGTCCGTCGTCCCCTACGGCGCCGACCTCGCCGCCCTGCGCCGCCTGCCCACGCGCGTCTACGCCGTCCTCATGAGCCTGCAGCCGCTGGCCGCCGCCCTGGCCGGCCTCGTCGTGCTCGGGCAGCTCCTCGCCCCCACGGAGGTCGTCGCGCTCGCGCTCGTCAGCGCCGCGAGCGCGGGCGTGGCGCTCAGCCGCCGCCGCGACGCCGCCCCGACGCCGGGCGACGTCGGCGCGGCCCGTCCGGAGGACGTCTCGCGCACGACCGGGCGCAGGACGCGCGGGCGTCGCCGCCGTCGCGTACAGTGAGGTAGTACAACCCTCAACTTCCGCCCTCGACGCCCCGGAGGCAGCCATGGCCGACGCCCCCGCGACCAAGGTCGCGATCATCTACTACTCCGTCACCGGCACCATCGACACGATGGCCCGGCGCCTGGCCGCCACCGCCGAGGCGCAGGGCGCCGAGGTCCGCCTCCTGGCCGTCGGCCGCGAGGACGCGCAGGGCCAGCCCGGCTCGGACGAGCGCCCCCAGCAGCCCACCGCCGACGACGTCGTGTGGGCCGACGTCGTGCTCTTCGGCACCCCGTCGCGCTACGGCAACGTGGCCGGCCGCCTCAAGGTCTTCATCGACAGCCTCGGCGCGCAGTGGGCGCAGGGCCAGCTCGCGGACAAGGTCTACGCGGGCTTCACCGCCTCGCAGACCCTCCACGGCGGCCAGGAGGCCGTGCTCCTCTCGCTCTACACGACCATCCACCACTTCGGCGGCATCGTCGTGAGCCCCGGCTACACCGACGGCTCGAAGTTCGTCGACGGCAACCCCTACGGCGTCGGCCACGTCACCGGCGGCGGCAACGACCAGCCGGTCGACGACGTCACCAACGGCGCGCTCGACCACATGGTCACCCGCGCCCTCACGGTGAGCCGTCGCCTGAACGGCTGAGGGAGCCGTCGCCTCGACGGCTGAGGGAGACCTCGCCTCGACGGCTGACGACCCCCGCCGCTCGCCGCAGGCCCGTCCCCCCGGGGGCGGGCCTGCGGCGCGTCACGCACCGTCCGACGTGCCGGCCCGCAGCCCGTCGAGCACCGCGGCCACCCGCCGGGCCCGGACGGCCGGCGTCGTCGCCGTGACGACGCGGTGGCAGGCGGCGTAGCGGTCCTGGCCGCCGAGCGCCGCGAAGGCGTCCGCGAGCGCGGGCTCGGCGTCGAGCGCCGCCCGCAGGTCGTCCGGCACCGCCATGGTGGCCGGGCCGGCGTAGGCCCGGTCCCACCGGCCGTCGGCCTGCGCCCGCGTCACCTCCGCCTCGCCGCGCGGGCGCATCCGCCCCTCGTCCCGCAGGCGCGCCACGTAGGTGACGTTGCGCGCCGACCACAGGCTGCGTGCCCGCCGCGGCGTGAAGCGCTGGCCGTAGGTGTCGGCGTCGCCGCCCCGCGCCTGGCCGTCCACCCAGCCGCTGCAGAGGGCCTCGTCGAGCGCGGCGGCGTACCGCAGGGTCGTCGGGCCGCGCCCGGCGTCCACGGCGTCCTTGCGCGCGAGCGTCAGCCAGACGCCGTCCGAGGTGCCCTCGTGCTCGTCGAGCCACGCGCGCCAGGCGGCGGCGTCGGCCACGACGAGCACCGGCTGCTCGGGCCGCCGCCGCGACGCCGCCCTGCGGGCCGGTGCGCCGTCCCCGCCGGTCGCGCCGCCCGTCGTCCCGTCGTCCGCCACGGCTCCCCCTCAGGCCACCGGCGCCAGCAGCGGCCCCGGGCGCTCGAGGACCTCCTGGAGCACGCGGGCCGCCCCGCCGAGCACGACGGCGTCCGCCCCCAGCCGCGCGGCGCGCACCTCCACGGGCGCCAGCCGCGCCCGCAGGACGCGGCGGCCGAGCTCCTCCGCGACGACGGGCGCGAGCCACGGCGCGAGCGGCGCGTAGACGCCGCCGAGCACGACGGCGCCGACGTCGAGGACGTTGACCGCCGACGACGCGGCGACGCCGAGGGCCCGCCCCGCGTCGCGCAGGGCGTGGAGGACGCGCCGCTCCCCCCGGGCCGCGGCGGAGGCCAGCACCGCGCCGACCCCACCGCCCTCGGCCGCGGTGGTGCCGTCCGGGTCGAGCCCGGCGGCGGCCAGGAGCGGGTCCTGCCCGGCGAAGACCTCGAGGCAGCCCGTCGCGCCGCACCCGCAGACGGGACCGGCCGGGTCGACGGTCACGTGGCCGAGCTCGCCGCCCCAGCCGTGCTCGCCGCGCAGGAGCTGGCCGCCCACGAGCACGCCGGCCCCGATGCCCACCTCGCCGGTGACGAGGAGGAAGCCCGTGCTCGGCCCGCCGGTGCGGCCGGGCGCCCACGCCTCGGCCAGCGTGGCCAGCGCCGCCTCGTTCTCCCAGCCCGTGGGCAGCAGCCCGACGCCGGCGCCCCGCGACCGCAGGGGGGCGGCGACGTCGACGTCGCGCCACCCGAGGTTGGGGGCCAGGCGGACGCGCCCGGCGGCCGCGTCGACGAGCCCGGGCAGCCCCCAGGCGGCGCCGACGACCTCGAGGCCCAGGTCGGCCGCCTCCGCGAGCGCCTCGTCGGCCAGGTCGGCCGCGCGCCCGAGGACCTCGGCCGGCGGGGCGTCGCGCTGGTCGCCCGGGCGCACGCGCAGCACGCGGGTGGCCCCGGAGAGGTCGCGCACGCCCGCGGCCAGGTGCCGCACGCCGACCTCGACGCCGAGACCGGCCACCCGGCGGCCCGAGAGCCGGAGCCGTTGCGCCGGACGCCCTCGCGCCACGACGCGCGGCGCCGTCTCCTCGAGGAGCCGGGCGCCGACCATCTGGTCGACGAGGGTCGAGACGGTCGTGCGGGTGAGGCCCGTCGCCGCCGACAGCGCCGCCCGTGAGGGAGGATCGACGGCGGCGGCGACCCGGGCCAGGAGCGCGGCGCTGTTGCGCTCCCGCAGGTCGACCTGGCGCGTGATGTCCACGGGCGGGAGGCTCCCACGCCGCGCGCCCGTGGGTGCACGACGTGCCGGGCGTTGACCGAGGTCGCACCGCCGATTATGTTCAGCCACTGGACGAAAGCCCGCTCGACGACGAGGAGCTCCTCATGGCCCCCCAGCCCACCCGCGACGACCAGTTCTCCTTCGGCCTCTGGACCGTCGGATGGCAGGGCGTCGACCCCTTCGGCGGCGCGACGCGCGACGTGCTCGACACCGCCGAGGCCGTGCACCGCCTCTCGGACCTGGGCGCCTACGGCATCACCTTCCACGACGACGACGTCGTCCCCTTCGAGACGGGCCTGCGCGACGCCGCCGAGCGGGACCGGATCCTCGACAAGCTCCGCAAGGCGCTGGACGAGACCGGCCTCCAGGTGCCGATGGTCACGACCAACCTCTTCAGCCACCCCGTGTTCAAGGAGGGCGGCTTCACGGCCAACGACCGCGGCGTGCGGCGGTTCGCCCTCCGCAAGGCCCTGCGCCAGCTCGAGCTCGGTGCCGAGCTCGGCGCCAAGACCTTCGTCATGTGGGGCGGCCGCGAGGGCAGCGAGGTCGACGTCGCCAAGGACGTCAACGCCGCCCTCGCCCGCTACAAGGAGGTCGTGGACCTCCTGACGACGCACATCGTCGAGCAGGGCTGGGACATGCGGATCGCCATCGAGCCGAAGCCGAACGAGCCCCGCGGCGACATCCTCCTGCCGACGGTCGGCCACGCCATCGCCTTCACGCACACCCTCGAGCACCCGCACCTCGTCGGCGTGAACCCCGAGGTCGGCCACGAGCAGATGTCCAACCTCAACTTCACCCACGGCATCGCCCAGGCGCTGGCCGCGGACAAGCTCTTCCACATCGACCTCAACGGCCAGCACGGGCCCAAGTTCGACCAGGACCTTGTGTTCGGCCACGGCGACCTGCTGAGCGCCTTCTCGACGGTCGACCTGCTGGAGAACGGCTTCCCGGGCGGCGGCCCCCGCTACCAGGGCCCGCGCCACTTCGACTACAAGCCGCTGCGCTCCGAGGGCACGGCCGGCGTGTGGACCTCGGCCGAGGCCAACATGGCCACCTACCTGCTCCTCAAGGAGCGCGCGCTGGCGTTCCGCGCCGACCCGCGCGTGCAGAAGGCCCTCGAGGAGGCCGGCGTCCTCGAGCTCTCGCAGCCCACGCTGTCCGAGGGCGAGACGCTGGCCGACATCAAGGCCGACCGGACCGCCTTCGAGGACTACGACGCCGACGCCGCGGGCGCGCGCCACGGCGGCCAGGTCCTGCTCGACCAGCTCGTCGTCGAGCACGTGCTCGGCGCGGCGGGCTGACCGGCAGCCGACCGCCCCGCACGCCGCAGCGGCCGCGTCCCCTCGGGGGGCGCGGCCGCTGCCGTCCCCGGCCCCGTGGGCCGGCGGAGGTGGGTCAGATCCAGATGGCCGGGTCGACGTCGTCCTCGGCCGCCGCGGCCGGGGCCCGCTCGACGACCCGTCCGGGCACGCCGACGACGACGGCGCCCGCCGGCACGTCGCGCACGACGACGGCGTTGGCCCCCACCTGCGCGCCCGCGCCGATGCTCACGGCGCCGAGGACGCGGGCGCCCGCGCCGAAGGTGACGCCGTCGCCCACGGTGGGGTGGCGCTTGCCGCCCTGGAGGCTGCGGCCGCCCAGCGTGACGCCGTGGTACATCATCACGTCGTCGCCGACGACGGCCGTCTCGCCGATGACGACGCCCATGCCGTGGTCGACGAAGAAGCGCCGGCCGATGGTCGCGCCCGGGTGGATCTCCACGCCGGTGGCCGCGCGGGCCAGGTGCGACACCACCCGCGCGGGCAGCCGCCCGCCCCGCCGCCACAGGCGGTGGCTGAACCGGTGGACCCACACGGCGTGCAGGCCCGGGTAGGCGAGGACCAGCTCGGCGCGGCTGCGCGCCGCGGGGTCGCGGCGCGCCGCCGTGTCGAGGTCCTCCCGCAGCCGCTCGCGCCACGTGAGGTCCGCGTCGGCCGCCGGGTGCGCCGGCGGGACCGGGCTGGGCTGGACGCCGGCGGCGGTGGAGCGGCGCCGACGTCCGGCCCAGGTGCTCGTCACGGGGCCGGTCACTCCATCAGGTCGCTGTAGAGGATGGTCGACAGGTACCGCTCGCCGAAGGACGGGACGACGACGACGACCGTCTTGCCGTCCATCTCGGGGCGGCGGGCGACCTGCACGGCCGCGTACAGCGCGGAGCCCGAGGAGATGCCCGCGAGGATGCCCTCCTCGGAGGCGGCGCGCCGGGCCCACGTGACCGAGGTCTCGGCGTCGACGTCGATCACCTCGTCGTAGACCTCGGTGTCGAGGATCTCGGGGACGAAGTTGGCGCCGATGCCCTGGATCTTGTGCGGGCCGGGCTTGCCGCCGTTGAGGATCGGGGACTCCGCCGGCTCGACGCCGACGACGCGCAGGCCGGGCTTGCGCTCCTTGAGCACCTGGCCGATGCCGGTGATCGTGCCGCCGGTGCCGATGCCCGCGACGACGACGTCGACCGCCCCGTCGGTGTCCTCCCAGATCTCCTCGGCCGTCGTCGTCCGGTGGATCTGCGGGTTGGCCTCGTTGGCGAACTGCCGGACGAGCACCGCGCCGTCCTGGGCGCCGATCTCCTCGGCCTTGCTGACGGCCCCGCGCATGCCCTCGCTGCCCGGGGTGAGGACGAGCTCCGCGCCGTAGGCGCGCAGCAGGGCGCGGCGCTCCTTCGACATCGTCTCGGGCATCGCGAGGGTGACCTTGTAGCCACGGGCGGCACCGGTCATGGCGAGGGCGATGCCGGTGTTGCCGCTCGTCGCCTCGACGATGCGACCGCCCGGCTTCAGCTGCCCCGAGCGCTCGGCGGCGTCGACCATGGCCACGCCGATGCGGTCCTTCACGCTGCTCGACGGGTTGTAGAACTCGAGCTTGGCGACCACCGTGGCGCCCGCCCCGTCGGTGATGCGGTTGAGCCGCACGAGGGGCGTGCGCCCCACCAGCTGGGTGACGTCGTCGTAGATGGGCACCTGGTGCTCTCCTTCGGTCCGTGGACGGTCGCGTGCCGACGCCCGTCCACCCACGGGGTGAGCGCCGCGGCGTCGTCCGGGGCAGCACAACGCACCGACGGCCCCGCACGCTTCCGGTCGGGCCAGTCGTCTTGCATGGTGGGACGCATCCGTGGACGTCCGGCGGTCGAGGGCCGAGACGCTGGGCGGGGGCACCCCCGCTCGGAATGGCCGGGCGCGCCGATGTGCTGGACGCTCCTGACGGCGCGACGAGCGTGGCCCCCGGTCGCAGGACGGCCGGGAAGGCCCGCGACGCGCCTCCCGACGGACGAGACGAAGGAGCACCCGTGGCCATCCCCACGATCACCCTCAACGACGGCACGACGATCCCCCAGCTCGGCTTCGGGGTCTTCCAGATCGACCCCGCGGAGACCGAGCAGGCCGTGCTCACCGCGTTCGAGGCCGGCTACCGGCACATCGACACGGCGGAGATGTACCAGAACGAGGCCGGCGTGGGCGCCGCCCTCCGTTCGTCCGGCCTGGACCGCGCGGACGTCTACGTCACGAGCAAGCTCAACAACGGCTTCCACCGTCCCGACGACGCCCGGAGGGCCTTCGACGAGACGATCGAGAAGATCGGCTCGCACGTCGACCTCTTCCTCATCCACTGGCCGCTCCCGACCCTCTACGACGGCGACTTCGTCTCCACGTGGAAGGTCCTCGAGGAGCTCAAGGCCGACGGCCGCGCCACCTCGATCGGCGTCTCGAACTTCCAGCCGGCCCACCTCGACCGCCTCGCGGCCGAGACCGGCACCGTCCCGGCCGTCAACCAGGTCGAGGTGCACCCGTACTTCACCAACGAGACGGTCCGCGCCTACGGCTCGGAGCACGGCATCGCCACCGAGGCCTGGTCGCCCATCGCCCAGGGCAAGGTGCTCGACGACCCGACGCTCGTGGAGATCGCGGAGCGCGTCGGCAAGAGCACGGCGCAGGTGACGCTCGCGTGGCACATCGCCCGCGGCGACATCATCTTCCCCAAGTCCGTGACGCCGGAGCGCGTGCGGGCCAACGCCGACATCTTCGACGTCGGCCTCACGGACGAGGACATCCGCCGCATCACCGCCCTCGACAAGGGCGAGGAGGGCCGCACGGGCCCGAACCCGGACACGTTCGACTACGTCCCGGACTGATCCCTCGCACCACCCCGCACGGCCGTGACCACGGGCGCCGCTCCCCCTCGTGGGGCGGCGCCCGTCGTCGTCGGGGAGGGTGCCGCCGTGGACGGCGAGGGAGCGGGGCCGGGCGTCGTCGTCCTCGCGGGCGGCGGGTCGCGCCGCTTCGGCGCCGACAAGCTGGCCGCGGACCTCGGCGGCCGGGAGGTGCTCCGCCGCACCGTCGACGGGGTGCTCGCGGCCGTGCCGGGCGCGGTGGTCGTCGTCGTCGGCCCGCCCGGGCGCGCGGACGCCCTGCCCGCGGGCGTCGCCGTCGTGCAGGAGGAGCCCGCCGGGAGCGGGCCCGCCGCCGGCGTCCTCGCCGGGGCACGGCACCTGGCCGGGACCCCGGGCGTCGGGGCGGTCGCCGTGGTCCCGGGCGACGCGCCGTGGGCGGGCGCGGCGGTCCCCCGGCTGCTCGCGGCCCTCGCGGGGGCCGACGCCGCCGTCGCCGAGGGGCCCGACGGGCGCCGCCAGCACCTCCTGCTCGCCGTCGCCGCGCCGCTCCTCGCCGCGCTCGACCCCGCGGCGCTCGTCGACGGTCCCGCGCGGGCCCTCCTGGCCGGGGCGCGCCGCGTCGTGACGGTGCCGGTGGACGCCCGGACCGCCCTCGACGTCGACGACCCCGCCGCCCTGGAGCGGGCGCGGGCGCTGCTCGACGACGCGCCCGGCTGAGCCGGCGTCAGGGCATGGGGCTCGTCCGGCGCACGGCGGCGTGCCCGGCGAGCACGGCCAGCCACAGGACGGCCACCGTCGTCGCCAGGTGCTCGAGGCCGGCCCCGACGTCCGTGCCGAGGCCGGCGACGGACAGCAGCCCGCCCGCCGCCGCGGCGCCCGCCACCACCGCCGCGGCCCCGCGCGAGACGAGGCGCAGGGAGCGCGCGGAGCCCGACCACCCCACCTGCAGCATCGCCCAGGCCGCCGCGCCGAAGCCGACGACGGCGGCCGTCGTGTGACCGAGGTCCTGCGCGCCCGCGCCGGGCGTCAGCGGGACCGGGCAGCCGGCGGTGCACGTGACCTGCGAGGCGACGGCGAAGGCGAGGCCCGCGACGAGGAGCGTCGTGCCGGTCGACCACGCCCCCAGCACCCGGACGCGCGCCCGGTGGCCGCGCAGGGCCCACCCGACGAGCGCACCCCCGGCGGCGAGGACGAGCAGGGCGGCGTTGAAGGCGGGCGCGGTGGGCATCCCGTCCGCGCCGAGCTGGCTGACGTAGACCCCCTCGCCCGTGACCTGCAGGCGGGCCGCCCACAGCGTCGCCAGCGACCCGAGCGCGGCGAGCGCGCCCGTGAGCGCGGCCGCCCGACGGCGCACGGCGCCGGGGGCCGGGCACGTGGGGCGCGAGGCGACGGAGGCGGGCCGCGGGTGACGGCCGGACGGGGCAGGAGGGGCTGCGGCAGCGGCGGTCTCGCTCATGTCGCCGACGCTCTGCCGCCGCCCCGGACCGCGTCGTCGGCCGAGGGGCGACGACGGCCGGGCCGTCGGCACCGGTCGTGCGGGCCGGACCGCGCCGGCCGCGGGCCGCCCGGACGAGCGTCGGTCCGGGTCCCCGGCCGGGCGGTCCGACCGGACCGGCGGCGGGGCCGACCGGACCGGGGGCGCAGCCTCCCGGCCGCAGCGGGCGCGCCGCGGCCCGCCCTACCGTCGCGGCATGCCCCCCTCGACGCCCGCCGCGCCGACGGCCACCCCCGTCGCGACGGCCGACCCGGCCGCCGACCTGCCGCGGTGGCGGCGCGTGCTCCGCGAGGTCGTCGTCGTGGGCCTCCCCGTGCTGTCGATGACCTTCTCCCTCGGCATCGAGCCCGACGACGAGGTCGCCCCCCGCCTGGTCACCGCGGCCGGGGTCGTCGTGCTGCTGCTCCTGCGGCGCAGGGCGCCGCTGCTCGTGACGGCCGGGACGGCGCTCCTCCTGCTCACGGGTCAGCCGGTCCAGGTGGCCGCGCTCGTGGCGCTGCTCGCCGTCGCCGTCCGCAGCAGCTGGCGGCGGACGGCGCTGGCCGCGGGCCTGCTCCTCCTCGGGTACACGGCCGCGCTGGCCCTCCGGGTGGACGCCGGCTCGTGGCGGGCCTGGCTCGAGAGCGCCTCCGTCCTCGTGACGGCAGCGGTGCTCCTCCTCGGGGCCACGGCCGGCGTAGGCCTCTACGTCGGTGCCCGCCGCCAGCTGCTCGTCGAGGCCCGCGAGCGCGCCGAGCGGGCCGAGGCCGACCGCGCCCGCCACGCCGAGCAGGCGCGGGAGCGGGAGCGCGCCCGGATCGCCCGCGAGATGCACGACGTGCTGGCGCACCGCCTCTCGGTCCTCGCGCTGCACGCGGGGGCGCTGGAGTACCGGGCCGGGGACGTCGGCGGCGAGGTGGCGCAGGCCGCCGGCGTCGTCCGCGAGGGCGCCCACCAGGCGCTGCAGGAGCTGCGCGACGTCCTCGGCGTCCTGCGGGCCGTCTCCTCCGACGACCCCGACGGCCGTGACGGCCGTGACGAGGCCGGCGACCCGGACGCCCCCGGCCTGCGCCCGCAGCCGGCGCTCGCGGACGTCGCCGGTCTCGCCGACGAGGCCGCGCGCGCCACCGGCACCCCGGTCCGCCTCGTCGTCGACGGCGACCTCGCCGCGGTGCCCGCGGGCCCGGGCCGGGCGGCGTACCGGGTGGTCCAGGAGGGGCTCACCAACGCGCGCCGCCACGCGCCGGGCGCCCCGGTCGTGGTCGAGGTCCGCGTGGTGCCCGGGGACGGGGGTGCCGTCGAGGTCGAGGTGCGCAACGACCGTCCGCCGCCCACGCCCGGCGGCCCGCCCGCGAGGACGCTGGACGGCCCGGGCAGCGGGCTCCTCGGCGTGGCCGAGCGGGCCGCCCTGCTGGGCGGCCGCGCCGAGCACGGCGCCACCGCCGACGGCGGCTTCCGTCTCGCCGTCCACCTGCCGGCCACGGCCCCCGGCAGCGGCGCGGCGGCGGCGCTGGGAGGGTCGTCCGCGTGAGCCTGCGCGTGCTGCTCGTCGACGACGACGCCCTCGTCCGCTCCGCCCTGCGGATGGTCCTGGGCGGCGCCGAGGACGTCGAGGTGGTCGGCGAGGCCGCCGACGGCGCGGAGGCGGTCACGGCCGCCCGCGCGCTGGAGCCGGACGTCGTCCTCATGGACATCCGCATGCCCGGCACCGACGGGCTCGCCGCCACCGAGGAGCTCCTCGGCCGTGGCCCGCGGGACGCCCACCGCCCGGCGGTCGTCGTGCTGACGACCTTCGACGCCGACGACCACGTCCTGCGGGCCCTGCGCGCGGGCGCGGCGGGCTTCCTCCTCAAGGACACCCCGCCCGCCCTCATCGTCGAGGCCCTGCGGACGGCCGTGACGGGCACGCCGGTCCTCTCGCCGTCCGTGACCCGGCTGCTCATCGCCCGGGCCGTCCGCGAGACGGGCGACGACCGTGCCCGGGCCGTCGTCGCCGGGCTGTCCCCGCGCGAGCGCGACGTCGTGGCCGGCGTCGGGCGGGGCCTGTCCAACGCCGAGGTCGGTGCCGAGCTCTTCCTCTCCCCCGCGACCGTCAAGGCGCACGTCTCGCGCCTGCTGACGCGGCTGGACCTCGAGGGCCGCGTGCAGCTGGCGGTGCTCGCCCGCGACGCCGGGCTGCTCGACGGCTGAGCCCGTGCGGGCTCAGCCCGCGGTGCGCGGGATGCGTCGCTCCCACGTGCGGGCGTGGACCACCTCGCCGCCCTCGCGCGCCTCGAGGCGGTCCGTCGTGGTGAAGGCCTCGGCGTCGCAGCGGATCTCCGAGCGTGTGACGACCTCGACGTCCCACCCCGTGGCCGGGCGGCGCAGCCGCACCCGCCAGTCGGAGCGGGTGCGCGCGGAGAGCGGGTCGCCCTCCGCGACCTCGTAGCGCTCCAGCGCCTCCTCGGTCATCTCGAGCCCGTCCGGGAAGGTGCGCGTCCCGCCGTAGCGCGGGTCGACCTCGACCACCCAGCGGTCGCCCGGCTGCTGCCGCTCGACCCTGCGGTCCGGGCGCTCCGGCCCGCTCGTCCCCTGCACGACCGCGAGCGCCGGGGTCTGCTCCGGCTCCTCGAAGGTGACGGGGGCGTGGGCGGCGTCGGCCGCCGGGTCGCGCTCGGGGAGGAGCAGCGCGCTGCCCGCCGGGTCGACGCGCAGCGCGCCGGACCCCGCCTGGGGCCACACCCACGGCCAGTACGCCGAGGAGAGCGCCACCCGCAGGCGGTGCCCGGGCGGGAAGGCGTGGCCCACGGCGTCCATCTCGACCTCGACGTCCTCGGCCACGCCCGGCTCCATGGGCACGACGCGGTCCCGGCCGTGCCGGGAGGAGAGGTTGAGCACGCCGCGGGTGACGAGCGTCGACGCGCCGTCGGGCCCGACGTCGCAGAGCCGGGCGACCACCTGGCCGCGGGGCGCGTCGCAGGCGAGGCGCAGCCGCACCCGCGCCCGGCCGAGCACCTCGACCCGCTCGTCGAGGAGCGCGTCGAAGCAGACGGAGCGGCCGTCCTCCTCGCGCTGGTCCGGCGGCAGGTCCGCCGGCCCGCCGAAGGGGAAGTAGCGGCCGGCGTCGACGCCCGTGCGCTGCGGCGACGCGACGAGGACGCCGCCGTCGGCGGGCGCCGTCGTGCGCAGCCGCGGGCCGGGGGCCGGCTCGCCGCCGGCGACCGGGGCGGCCTCGACGGCCGGGTCGTCGACGGCGCCCAGGGGCCAGGGCCGGGCGACGACGTCGGGCGTCGGCCAGGACCCCGCGGCCACCCAGCGGCCGGGCCGCACGTCGTAGGTCGTCGCGGGCGGCACGGACTCGCTCACCCACGCCCGCAGGGCCGGGTCGTCCTCGACGCCGCGGTCGACCCCCTTGAGCCAGTGGTCCCACCAGCGGAGCGTCTCCTGGAGGAAGCCGATGGCCGGGCCGGGCGGCAGCCCGCGGTCGGGGTACTGGTGCGACCACGGGCCGAGGAGGCCGCGGACCGGGGCGTCCAGGTGCTCGACGAGGCGCAGCACCGTGTCGCGGTAGGGGTCGGCCCACCCGCCGACGGCGAGGACGGGCGCGGTGATCGCGCCGTAGTCCTCGCAGACGGACCCGTGGCGCCAGTAGTCGTCGCGGACCTGGTGGTCCAGCCACGTGTGGACGAAGGGCTCGAGGTGCTCGAGCCGGTCCAGCCACCGCTCGCGCCAGACCGGGCCGACGTGCTCGGGGTCCGGCGGGCGCGCCGCGAAGGCGAGCATCGTCGCCGCCCAGGCGTGCATGTCCACGGCGAGGACCGAGCCGCCCTTGTAGTGGACGTCGTTGTCGTAGCGGTCGTCCGCCGAGCACACGGTGACGACGGCGCGCAGCGCCTCGGGCGCGCGGGCCGCCACCTGCAGCCCGTTGAAGCCGCCCCACGAGATGCCGAACATCCCCACCGATCCGTCGCACCACGGCTGCTCGGCCAGCCACTCGACGACGGCGACGCCGTCCGCCGTCTCCTCCTCGGAGTACTCGTCGGTGACCCGGCCGTCGGAGCAGCCGTGCCCGCGGACGTCCACCCGCACCGAGGCGTAGCCGTGCCCGGCGTACCAGGGGTGCCGCTGGGCGTCGCGGGGCGACGTCCAGTCGGTGAGGCGGTACGGCAGGTACTCCAGGAGCGCCGGCACCGGCGGGCCGTCGACCGGGCGCCAGACCCGCGCGTACAGCTCGACGCCGCCGCCGACGGGGATGCGGACGTCGTCGGCGCGGGTGGCGTGGGGAAGGTCGGTCGCGGTGCGCACGGGGGCTCCTCGGAGGTCGCGGGGCGGGTCAGTGCACGGGGTGCATGGTCCGGGCCAGCCACGGCCGGAGCAGGAGGACGACGGCGCCGACGACGACCGCCACGCCCCCCGTCACGCCGAGGTAGGCCGCGTCCGGCACCACGCCGAAGAGCTGCACCGTCTGGGCGGCGACGGCGTTGGCGGCCGCGATGGACAGGAACCACAGCGCCATGCCCTGGCTGGAGAAGGCGGCCGGCGCGAGCTTGCTCGTCGCGGACAGGCCTGTCGTCTGGAGCAGGACGTCGCCGGTGCCGAGGAGCAGCAGCGCGAGGAGCATCGTCCACAGCGCGATCCGGGCACCCTCGCCCGCGTCACCGGCCAGGGCCGGCACGAGGAGCAGGTACGACAGCCCGCCGAGGACGACCCCCGTCGCGATCTTGACCGAGGCGTGCGGCTGCCGGGGGCCGAGCCGCAGCCAGAGGCCCGCCACGAGCGGCGCCACGAGGACCTCGCCGAGCCCGAGGGCGGACGAGAACCAGCTGGCCGGGAAGTCCCACCCGCCGACGCCGCGGTCGACGTCGCGGCTGCCGAGGAGGATGAGCACCGTGTACGCCTGGAAGAGCACGGTGTTGAAGGCCACCGACGCCAGCCACAGCACGGCGAAGGGCCGCAGCCGCCCGCGCTCCTCGGCGGTGACGCGGCGGCTGCGGGCGAGGACCGCGGCGTAGGCCAGCGGCGCCGCCACGGCCACGACCGTCAGCGCGTCGACGACGCCGCCGACGCCCAGCGCCCCCGCGGCGGCGAGCACCGCGACGACGACCACGAGGGCGACGAGCGCGCCGACGAGCACCAGCACCGTGCGTCGCAGGGCGGCGGGCGGCAGCGGGTGGCGGGGGCCGGCGCCGTGGCCCGGCAGGTGGCGGCGCCCGCGCACGTACTGGACGAGGCCGAGCGTCATGCCGACGGCCGCGGCGGAGAAGCCCCAGTGCCAGCCGACCCCCTCGCCGAGGGCCCCGGTGACGAGCGGGCCGAGGAAGGCGCCGAGGTTGATGGCGGCGTAGTAGATCGAGAAGCCGGCGTCCCGCCGCTCGTCGGCGGTCGCGTAGAGCGCCCCGACCATCGCCGAGACGTTGGGCTTGAGCAGGCCGGTCCCGACGCTGATGAGGACGAGGCCGAGCCACGTGGCGGCGTCGGCGGGGACGGCCATGACGTAGTGCCCGGCCGCGATGAGGACGCCGCCGGCCAGGACGCAGCGGTAGGACCCGAGGACGCGGTCCGCCATCCACCCGCCGCCGACGGACACGAGGTACACGAGGACGCCGTACGCCGCCCCGACCGAGGCGGCCTGGCCCTCCGGCAGGTCCAGGCCGCCGTCCGCGTCCGACGCCACGAAGTAGAGGACGAGGATCGCCTGCATCCCGAGGAAGGAGAAGCGCTCCCAGACCTCGAGGCCGGACAGCGTCGCGAGCCCGCGTGGGTGGCCGACGAAGGAGCGATCGGTGGTCCCGGGGGCGTCGGCGGGTGCGGTCACGGTCCGCGACGGTAGACCCGGTGCCGCGAGCACCGGCAACGCCGCAGGTGGGGCGCCCGCGCCCCGGCCGCCCTCCCGGCGTCAGCCCCGCCGGTACCGCGCGGCGGCGCGGGCGTGCGTCTGCTCGAGCAGCCGGCGCAGCCGCTCGCCCGTCCGCGCCCCCGGGCGGACGACGGCGACCCAGCCCTGCGCGGCGTACGCGGGGTGCGGCAGCCAGACGTCGGACGTCGCCGGGTCGACCTCGCCCGCGTGCTCCGCGGCCGCCGCGGGCGGGTACCCGAGGAGCTCCGCGAACAGCTCACGACCCACCCCGAGGTTCACCCGGAAGACGCCCGGGCGGTCGAGCCGCGACGACTCGTCGAAGCCCGGGTAGTCGGAGGTGACGACCGTGGCGAAGGGCTGCCAGCGGCTGCGGTCGGCCGTGCCGTCCGGGTCGTACGTGACGAAGGAGTCGCCCCACGCCGCCGCGGGGGCGTCGCTGCCCTCGGCCGCCGTCTCGACGACGACGCCGGGCAGCAGGCTCGCGTGGTGGAGGACGTCGTCGACGCCCAGCGCGCCCCCCGGGGCGTTGTCGGGGGCGTCGTCGGGGGCGTCGTCGGGGGCCTCGGCGGGGGCGTCGGCGGGGGGCTGCGGGTCGTCGTCGGGCACGCGCGCGACGGTAGGGGGCCGGGCCCGACGGCGGGGAGGTCGTCGCCGTCCGGTCGTCCCCGTCGGACCCCCGTGCGAGGGTGACGAGGTGCGCGCAGCCACCGTCCGCGAGCCAGGCGGCCCCGAGGTCCTCGGCGTCGGCGAGGTGCCCGACCCCCGGCCGGGGCCGGGCGAGGTCGTCGTCGAGGTCGTCGCCGCCGGCGTCAACCGGGCCGACCTGATGCAGCGGCGCGGGCACTACCCGCCGCCGCCCGGCGAGAGCGAGGTGCTCGGGCTCGAGTGCTCGGGGCGCGTCGCGGAGCTCGGCGAGGGCGTCACCGGGTGGGCCGTCGGCGACGAGGTCTGCGCCCTCCTGGCGGGCGGCGGCTACGCCGAGCGCGTCGTCGTCCCGGCCGGCCAGCTGCTGCCGGTGCCGGACGGCGTCGACCTCGTCGACGCCGCCGCGCTGCCCGAGGTCGCCTGCACCGTCGTCTCGACCGTCTTCGCCGCCCCGGGCGCCTCCGGCGGGTCCGGCGGGCTCCGCGCGGGCGAGTGGTTGCTCGTGCACGGCGGCGGCAGCGGGATCGGCACCTTCGCCGTCCAGCTCGCCGTGGCCCGCGGCGCCCGCGTCGCGGTGACGGCCGGCAGCCGCCGCAAGCTCGACGCGTGCCGCGACCTCGGCGCCGAGCTGCTCGTCGACTACTCCACGGAGGACTTCGTCGAGGCGGTCCGCACGGGCACCGACGGGCACGGCGCGGACGTCGTGCTCGACGTCGTCGGCGGGCCCTACCTCGGGCGCAACGTCGACGTCCTCGCGACCGGCGGCCGCCTCGTCGTCATCGGGATGCAGGGCGGCACCCGCGGCGAGCTGGACCTCGGGCGCCTCCTCGCCCGGCGCGGGACGGTGCTCGCCGCGTCGCTGCGCGCGCGGCCGCGCGCCGAGAAGGCCGCCGTCGTCGCCGCCGTCCGCGAGCAGGTCTGGCCGCTCGTGGCCGACGGCCGCGTCCGCCCGGTCGTCCACGACCGGGTGCCGCTCGACGACGTCGCGCGCGCGCACGCCTCGCTCGAGGAGTCCTCGCACATCGGCAAGGTGCTGCTGCTCACCGGCCGGTGAGCCACGCACCCACCCGCCGCAGCACCACCACCGCACCGGCACCACCACCGCACCGGCACAGCGCAGGGAGACCCATGAGCCAGCAGCCGCAGGACGGCCACCAGCAGGGCGGGCACGCGGCGGAGGGGCAGCAGCCGCAGCAGGCCGTCGTCGTCATGACCCAGCAGGGCATGGGCGTGGCGGGGGGCGACGCCCCCAACCCCGCCGAGCAGGTGGAGCGGCCCGACAAGGTCATGCGGATCGGCAGCATGGTCAAGCAGCTGCTCGACGAGGTCCGCAGCGCCCCGCTCGACGAGCGCGGCCGCGCCCGGCTCGCCGAGGTGCACCGCCGGTCCGTCGCCGAGCTCGAGGAAGGGCTGGCGCCCGACCTCGTCGAGGAGCTGCGGCGGATCGCGCTGCCCTTCGACCCGGACGAGGCGCCGAGCGACGCCGAGCTCCGGGTGGCGCAGGCCCAGCTCGTCGGCTGGCTCGAGGGGCTCTTCCACGGCATCCAGACGGCGGTCTTCGCCCAGCAGATGGCCGCGCGGGCGCAGCTCGAGCAGATGCGCCGGGCGCTGCCCGGAGGCCAGGGCGGCCAGGCCCCGGCGGGCCAGGGACGTCCCGGGCAGCCCGGGCAGCCGGGCGACCGGCCCCATCCCGGCGCCCCGGGCCTGCCCGGCCAGCCGGGCACCGGCCAGTACCTCTGAGCGTGGGCGGCCGCGGCGGCGCGCTCGGCCGGCTCGCCGACCGCGTCGTCCCGGGGCGGGGGCGCCGTCGGGCGGAGCGCGCCCTCGCCGACGCGCTCGGCGAGGGGGTCTGGCGGCGAGCGCACGACCGGGTCCACCGGTCCGTCGACCGGTTCCACCAGGTGCTCGACGGCGTCGTCGCCGACGACGCCCCGGGAGCCCGGGACGGCCTCGTCCCGGCGCTCGAGGCGGTGGCCGCCGACCTCGTCGACCTCCTCGGCACGGTGGAGGTCCTCTGCGTCCGCGCCCAGGCGGTCGCGCCCAGCGCGGGCCTCGACGTCCCCCGCGTCCCGCCGGCCGCCGCGGCGGAGCAGGGGCTGCCCGACGAGCTCCACCGCCGGCTCTCGCGCGCCGGCACCGCCGCGGCCACCGCCTCGGAGGCGGCGACGATGGCCCGGGTCAGCGCCCGGGCGGGCGCGCTCGACGTCGCCCTCGACCGCGCCCGTGCGGCCTCCCGCGCGGTGGCCACGGCCCGGGAGCACCTCGGGACCGCCCCGCGCTGACACCGCCGACGCCACGCCGGTGGACGAGCAGGCCCGCGGCGGACCGACTCTCACCGCACCCGAGTTTCGTCCGACCTCGACATAAGTCGTGCGCCGGGTGCGTGCCTGCGGTATCAAAGTGGTCTACGGCACGCACGTCGGAGGGGCCGACGGCGGGACGGCGACGGGGGCGTCGATGGGTGGTCACGCACGCCTGGTGCTGGAGCGGGACGGCTACCGGGCACTGCTCGAGGTCGTGGACGCGGGAGGCCGGGGGGCCTACCGCTCCGAGCTGGCGGTGCGGCGTGCCGCGCCGGACGAACACCCGCCGCCCGTCGCGGTGACGCTCGCCGCGCTGGAGGAGCTGGCCGACGGCGAGCTCGTCGCGGCCGGCTGGGTGAGCGACGGGGCCTGGGCGGCGCTGCCCGGGACCGACCCGTCCCCCGGGGCGCAGGTGGACGTCACCGCCCGCCCGCGGGTCCCTCTCACCGCCTCCGACCAGCGGGCGCTCGACGCGCTGGCCCGCCTCACGACGATGGCCCGTGGCCCCGTGACGGCCGCCGCCCTCGTGCCCCATGTCGCGCCCCGGTGGCAGGCCGCCGCGGCGCTGCTGCGCCGCCTCGTCGCCTCCGGCCAGGCCCGTGCCGTCGGCCGGACCGTCGGCCGCGTCCAGCGGACGCTCTACGCGCCGGTCGGCACCGAGTGGGCGCCGGAGGACCCCCCCGGCCGCTGACGCACGACGACCCCCGCACCGGGCGGTGCGGGGGTCGTCGTCACGGGTGCGGCGCCGGACGGCGCCGCCGGGTCAGCGGGTCGAGAAAGCCGCGTCGAAGGCGGCGGCCGGCGGGTCGAAAGCGAGCCGGCGGACCATCTCCAGCGCCTCCGGCGCGCCGACGAGGCGGTCCATGCCGGCGTCCTCCCACTCGATGCTGATGGGGCCCTCGTAACCGATCTGGTTGAGCATCCGGAAGGACGCCTCCCACGGCACGTCGCCGTGGCCGGTCGAGACGAAGTCCCAGCCGCGCCGGCCGTCGGCCCAGGGCAGGTGGCTGCCCATCCGGCCGTTGCGGCCGTTGGTCATGTTCTTCTTCGCGTCCTTGCAGTCCACGTGGTAGATCCGCTCGCGGAAGTCCCACAGGAAACCGACGGGGTCGAGGTCCTGCCACACGAAGTGGCTGGGGTCCCAGTTGAGGCCGAAGGCCTCGCGGTGGCCGATGGCCTCGAGGGTCCGGACGGTCGTCCAGTAGTCGTAGGCGATCTCGCTCGGGTGCACCTCGTGGGCGAAGCGGACCCCCTCCTCGTCGAAGACGTCGAGGATCGGGTTCCAGCGGTCGGCGAAGTCCTGGTAGCCCGCGTCGACCATCTCCGCCGTGGCCGGCGGGAACATCGCCACGTACTTCCAGATGCTCGAGCCGGTGAAGCCGACGACGGTCTTCACGCCGAGCCGCGACGCGAGCCGTGCCGTGTTCTTCATCTCCTCGGCCGCCCGCTGCCGCACGCCCTCCGGGTCGCCGTCGCCCCAGACGACGTCGGGGAGCATGTCGCGGTGGCGCTGGTCGATGGGGTCGTCGCAGACCGCCTGGCCCTTGAGGTGGTTCGAGATGGCGTAGAGCTTCAGCCCGTGCCGCTCGAGCAGGTCGAGGCGGCCCTGGACGTAGGCCTCGTCGTCCCAGCGCCACGGGTCGAGGTGGTCGCCCCAGCAGGCGAGCTCGAGGCCGTCGTACCCCCAGCCCGACGCCAGGCGCGCGACCTCCTCGAGGGGCAGGTCGGCCCACTGGCCGGTGAAGAGGGTGATGGGGCGGGGCATGGGGTCCTCCGGTCGTCGGGGTCGTCGGGGGGTCGTGCGGGTGGTGCGGTCAGGGGGTGCGGCGGCGGCGCGCGCGGACGAGGAGCAGGGCCACGACGCCGATGACCACGATGCCGCCCACGAGGGCGACGACGCCGGCACCGGGGCCGGCGGACGTGCCGTCGGTGGTGGCCGCGGCGGGCTCGGCGGGCTCGGCGGTCCGGGTGGCCCGGAGGGTCGTCTCGTCGGTGACCGTGGGGGCCCCCGGCGACGGGGTCGCCGTCGCGGCGGCGGCCGGGGTCGGCGAGGCCGTCGGCTCGGGCGGCCCGCCCGAGGTGACGGGGACGTCCCAGCTCTGGTCGCTCCCGCCGGCGGCCTGCAGCGCGACCTCCCAGTCGCCGGCCGCCAGCTGGGTCGTGGAGACGCGGAAGCCCTCGCCCTCGGCCTGGAGCGCGAAGTCGATGCCCTCGACGACGCGGCCGTCGGGACCCGTCGCGGTCCCGGTGAAGTCGACCTCGGGCCCGACCATGTGCCCGTCCTCGCGCCAGGTGGCCACGAGGGTGAGGGCGCCCGTGCCGTCGTCGGCCACGTCGACGTCGATCGGCCCGCCGTGCGCCGAGGCGGGCATGGCACCGCCGAGCAGCACCGCGAGGACGCCGAGGAGGACGACGAGCGCCCTCGCCGGGCGGCGGGTGGGGGCGGAGGCGGTCACGGGGCGGTCCCCTCGTCGTGGTCGTCGTGGGCGTCGTCGCCCTCGTGGTCGTGGGCGTCGTCGCCCGCGTGGTCGTGCGCCAGCTCGCCCTCCTCGGCCTCGTCGGCCGTGATGGCGCCGCTCCCGGCCACGCCGGGCAGGTAGACGTGGAGGTGGCCGAGGCCGCGCTCGACGCTCACCGCGTCGAGCTGGGTGGCGCCCACCGACCACGTGAGGACGGCGGCACGCAGCGTGCCCACGCCCGTCCTCAGCGGGCCGGCGGGGTCCTCCCCCGCCGCCGCCCGGTCGGCGGCCTGCGCCAGCGCGTCGGTCGCCGTGGTCAGCTGCTGCAGCGAGGCCTCGACGGACGTGCGGACGAGGTTGACGTCCGTGCCGGCGCTGCCGAGGTCGGAGAGCTCGGCGCCCGCGGCCTCGACCGCGGCGCCCCACTCCCGCGCCTCCGCGGGCGTCGGCGCGGGCGCGCCCGGCTCGGCGTGGGCGCCGGCGGCCTCGACGACCGGGGTCACGGCCTCGGCGACCACCTGGACGTCGTCGACGAGGACGGCGAAGGCCTCGGCGTCGCGAGCCGCGGACTCCTCGCGGAGCTCGGCCGCCCGCGCCTCGACGCGGGCGGCGAGGTCGTCGCCGCCCTCCGCGCCGTCCGTGCCCGCGCCGTCCGTGCTCGCGGACCCGCTCTCGGCGGTCCCCGTGGACGCCGGCACCGGCGCGGCTCCCGCAGCCCCGTCGGCGCCGGCGCCCAGGGCACCGCCGAGCGCCGGGCCGAGGAGCAGGCCGACGACGAGGCCGACGGCGAGACCGCCGCCGGCCAGGCCCGCCACCACCCCCCGGCCCGGGCGCGGGGCCCGGGCCGGGGAGGTGGCGGGTGCACCGGCCGGACGGCCGCCACGCGAGGTGGCGGCCGCCCGGCTGCTGCTGGTGCCCTTGCTCACCGGCGGCCCGAGGGGGCCGCCGCCGGGGCCTGCAGGGCCTCGGCGAGCCAGACGACCTGGTCGAGGAGCACGTCGCGCCCCTCGCCGGCCGGGGTGGTGCGGGTGAGCGAGCGCTCCAGCGTCTCGAGCTGCTGGACCGCCTGCCGCACCTGGCCGCGCGCCTCGAAGCGCTCGACCCGCTCGAGGGTGGCGAGCGCCCGGTCGGCCGTGCGGCCGTCCAGCAGCTCGTCGCCCTCGAGGATCCCGACGACGGCCGTGACGTCCGCGGTCGTCACCTCCACCGTGACGGTGACGCTCACCTCCGTGACGTTGCCCGCGACGTCGGTCGCCGTCGCCGTGAGCGTGTGCTCGCCCGGCTCCAGCGTCCAGAGGCCGAGGCCGTCGGCGACGTCCACCGGCGCGCCGTCGAGCAGCACGCCCGTCGACGCGACGCCCGAGGTGGCGTCCTCGGCCGTGACGACCAGGGGCAGCACCTCCGAGGAGCCGTAGGTCGCGCCGTCCTCGGCGCCGCCGAGCGTGGCGGTCGGCGCCGTGGCGTCGATCTTGAAGGGCACGACGACGGGGGCGGACGTGTTGCCGGCCTCGTCGGTGGCCCGGACGTGCAGGGCCCAGTCGCCGTCCTCGGAGATCGTCACGGGCGCCTCGTAGGTGACCGTGGCGTCCTCGTCCCACGTGCCGGCCTGCGCGGCCGGCACGACCTGGTACTCGACGGAGGCGACACCGCTGCCCTCGCCGTCGTCCGCGGTGGCCGTGACGGTCACCGGGCCGCTGTACCAGCCGGCCTCGCCCGAGGGCTCGGCCGGGTCGAGGGCGACCTCGACGGTAGGCGCGGTGGTGTCCTCGCCCGCGGGGGGCTCCTCGTCCGTCACCGCGGTGAAGGAGTCGAAGGACACCGGCACCCGGGCGGCCTGCGAGGTGCCCAGGGTGAAGAGGCCGACCTTGAGGTCCGCCGCCCGCGCGATGGCCGCGTTCTCGACCTGGGCGGAGGTGCCGCCCTGCCAGGTCACGCCGTCCGTCGACCACTCGCCCGTGAAGGTGGTGCCCGAGAGGGACATCCGCAGCCAGACGTCGCCCGGGGCGATCTGCCCCGAGCTCGGCTGCGGGTTCTGGATGACGGAGCCGATCTCCGAGCGGAGCTCGACCGACGACGCGACCGTCGCCGCGCCCCGGCCGCTCGTGACGACGTGGTCGAGCTTCACGTAGTTGTCGTCGTCGAGGTAGGCGATGAGCCCGCCCTGCTGGTACTGCTCGACGAGGGCGGACGTGTCCATCTTCGTCGTGACCGACCAGTCGCCGTTCGGCGCCGGCTGCAGGAGGAAGTTCGTCGTGCTCGCGGCGTTCGGGGTCGTGTAGATGTCCCCGTTGCCGGTGAGCACCGTGACCTTCCCGTCCGCGACCGTCAGGGCCTCGGGCTCGGGGCGCAGCACCTCCCAGCGGCAGGTGCTGAGCTCGGTCCCGTCGAACTCGTCGTCGCGGCCGTCGGCGCACGGCGCGGGCCGCACGGGGTCGACCGTGATCCGGACGGTCGTGGTGCGGAAGGCACCGCGGCTGTCCGTGGCGCGGAAGGTGGCCGTGTAGTCGCCCACCTCCGTGTACGTGGCCTGCGTCGTGAGGCCCTCGCGGGGGGCGTCGCCCGGGATGCCGGTGGTCCAGCTGCCCGTGACCTCGTCGCCGTCGAGGTCGGAGACCTCGGCGGACAGGGTGACCTCGAGCGGCGCCGGGCCGCTCGACGGCGTCGCCGTCACCGCGCCCAGGGTCGGGGCGCTGTTGGCGCTGACGCCCTTGCCCTCGGCCTGGAACCAGTTGAGGTTGAAGAGGCTCTCGCCGCCGCCCGTGCGCGAGCGGAAGACGAGGTAGAGCGTCCCGGTGCCCTCGGGCACGTCGGCGAGGTCGGTGCGGAAGTCGCCGTAGCGCTGCCAGTCACCGGTGCCGCTCACGTCGATCGTGCCCAGCAGGTCGCCGTCCGGCGCGTCCCAGCGGACCTCGACGAGACCGCCCTCGCCCGGGCTGGCCGCCCGGACGGAGAGCCCGTCGATGCCCTGGAGGTTGACCGGGGAGTACCCGACGTAGTCGCCGTCCTCGATGTAGCCGAGGTTCTGGAAGCCGCCGGCCACGTCGGACGTGGCCTCGCGGGTGACGCCCGGGTCCCCGGCGCCGTTGGCGTCCGCGACGCGGCCGCTCTCCTCGAAGTACTCCGCCTGCTTGGTCTTGGGCTGGAGCGTGATGAGGTCGGTGCCGGTCAGGGCGGGGGCGCCGGCAGTGCCCTCACCGCCACCCGCATCCGTGTAGTCCGCCTCGACGATGACGAAGACGTCGGCCTCGGGGCCGTGGCTGTCGTCGATCGTCGCGGTGAACTCGCCCGTGCAGCCGCGGACCTGCTCGCCCGGGTGCCCGTGGTCGTTGTGGCCCAGGGCGGGCTTGACGAGGACGCCGGCGCAGGTGTCGACGCCGGCGGCGTCGTCCTCGGGGTCGGTGACCTCGACCGAGTAGCCGACGGTGTCGCCGAACTCGGTGAAGCCGCCCTCGGGCGGCCCGGTGATCTCGACCGTCGGCCGCGTGTTGCCGGCCGCGACGTTGACGGCGGCGGTGGCCGAGCGGCCGGCGGCGTTGGTCACCGTGAGCAGGGCCTGGTACGCGCCCGGCTCGGTGTAGGTCCAGGTCGGGTTCGCCTCGGTCGAGTCGGTCGACCCGTCGCCGTCGAGGTCCCACGCGTACGTGAGCTCGGTGCCGTCGGGGTCGGTCGTGCCCTCGGAGGAGAACTGGACGACCAGCGGCACGGGGCCGCTCGTCACGTCGGCCGTCGCGCGCGCCACCGGGGCGCCCGTGTCGGCGTACTCGATGCGGTAGACGCCGGAGTCGGCGTTGTTGCCGCCGAAGCCCGAGCCCCAGTCGATGACGTAGAGCGCGCCGTCGGGGCCCCAGTCCCAGGCCATCGGCTTGATGATCTGGCCGCGCGGCAGGAGCTCGTTGACCTTGAGCGGCTGCGAGCGCTCGTCGTCCAGCTGCACCGTGTACATCTGGCCGGTGTTCCACTCGCCGAGCAGCGCCTTGTCCGAGAAGTACTCGGGCCACTTGACGGAGGAGTCGAGCTCGGCGTCGTAGACGTAGGCCGGGCCCGCCATGGGCGCGCCGCCGGTGCCGATGCCCGGGTAGGTGGACGTCGCCTCGCGGCCGTACCAGATCTGCGCCGGGATCGACGGCGGCAGCTCGGTGAGGCCGGTGTTGTTGGGCGAGTCGTTGACGGGCGCGTCGCAGTCGTAGAGGCCCTTGCCGGTGTTGCTGGCGAAGTCCCAGTCGACGTACGGGGTGTTGGCGCCGTGGCAGTACGGCCAGCCGTAGTTGCCCGGCGCGTTGAGGATCTGCCACTCGACCCGGCCGTCGGGGCCACGGGTCGGGCTCGTCGCGCCGGCGTCGGGGCCGTAGTCCGCCACCATGAGCTTGTCGGTGACGGGGTCGATCCCGATGCGGAACGGATTGCGGAAGCCCATGCCGAAGATCTCGGGACGGGTCTTCTCGGTGCCCTCGGCGAAGAGGTTGCCGTCCGGCACGAGGTAGCTGCCGTCGGGCTGCGGCGTGATGCGCAGCACCTTGCCGCTGAGGCTGTTCGTGTTGCCCGAGGTCCGCTGGGCGTCGAAGGCCGCGCGGCCCGCGCGCTCGTCGACGGGCGTGTAGCCCTGGGACTCGAACGGGTTCGTGTTGTCGCCCGTGGCGATGTAGAGGTTGCCCTGCGTGTCGAACTCGAGCGCGCCGCCGGCGTGGCAGCACTGGTCGCGCTGGACGGGCACCTCGAGGACGACGACCTCGCTGGCCGGGTCCGCTGTGCTGCCGGTCACCGTGAAGCGGGAGACGCGGTCGGCGTCCTCGCCCTCGGGCGACCAGTAGAGGTAGACGAAGCCGTTGTCGGCGAACTGCGGGTCGAGCGTGATGCCCAGCAGGCCGAACTCCTGGACCGTCGTCACGTCGAGGTCGAGGGCGGTGCGGACGGCGCCGCCCGTCTCGATGACGCGCAGCTGGCCGTTGCGCTCGATGTAGAAGACGCGGCCGTCGTCGGCCACCTCGAGCTCCATCGGGTTGGAGGTGTTCTCGTCGAGGGCGACCTCGGAGAAGCTCTCGTCCGACGTCGCGCCGCACTCGCTGCCGACCGCGCCCGCGGCGGTCTCGAGGCCCCCGAGCAGGTGGTCGAGGAACTCGGGCTCGACGAAGGACTCCTCGGTGTGGCCCATGGCCGTGTACCAGCTGCGGCCGGCCTCGACGTCCTGGCACCAGGCGATGGGGTGGTCGTCGCCCATGGCGCCACCACCCGCGTTGTAGGAGGTCTCGTCGAGCGAGGCGAGGACGTGGACGTCGCCGCGGGGGTTGGACCGGAAGTTGTACCACTCGTCGTACCGGGTCCACGTCGTCGGCAGGTCCGCCGTCGACGGGTGCACCGGGTCCTCGACGAGGACGTCGGCCGTCTGGTTGGCCGGGTGCGAGGAGAAGTAGGCGCCCACGAGGTCGCCGTAGAACTCCCACTCGTACTCGGTGTCCGAGGCCGCGTGGATGCCCGCGTACCCGCCGCCGCCCTTGATGTACTCCTCGAACGCCGCCTGCTGCGCGTCGTCGAGGACGTCACCGGTGGTCGACAGCCACACGACGGCGTCGTAGGGCGCCAGGCCCTCGGCGGTGAAGACGGAGGAGTCCTCGGTCGCCGTGACGCCGAAGTCGTTCTCCTCGCCGAGGAGCTCGATGGCGGCGACGCCCTCCTCGATGCTGCCGTGGCGGAAGGCCGCGGTCTTCGAGAAGACGAGGACGTCGAAGCGGCCCTCGCCCGTGGCGGGCGGGGCCAGGAGGCTGTCGCCGACGAGGGCCTCGGAGGTCGTGCCGGGGGCCTCCCCCGGCGCGGCCTCGGGGGCCGGGGCGGGCGCCGCGGCGGCGCTCACCGGGGCGGGGGCCGGCGCGGCCACGGCCGCGGGCACGCCCGCCAGCAGGGACGCCGGGACGGCGAGGCCGAGGGCGACGGCGAGGGCGCTGCGCCGCCGCCGGCGTCGACCGGGTGGTCGTGGTGGGGACAGGGGGACACCAGGGATCATCGTCGATCGTCCGTCCTCGCGGGCCGCCTCGCGGCGGCGTGCCGGTGACGCGTCGTCGCGTCACGGTCGTGCGGGTGCTGCTGCCCCGCCGTGGTCTCCGGGGGGTCGACCGTTTTTAGCACGATGAGCGGCAAAAGTGTCGAGAACGTCGGGACGGCCCGTCCCGTGACGCTTGTCACGGGACGGGCCGTCCGTCCGGTTCACCTCAGAGCTGCTGCCAGGCACAGCCTTCCGCAGAGGAGCGCTCGACCGCCGCGAGCACCTTCTGGACCTGGAGGCCGTCCGCGAAGGTCGGCGCCGGGTCCTCCTGCGCGGCCAGGGCGCCGACGAGGTCGACGACCTGGTGGACGAAGCCGTGCTCGTAGCCGAGGCCGTGCCCGGCCGGCCACCAGGCGCCCACGTAGGGGTGCTCGGGCTCGGTGACGTAGATGCGCCGGAAGCCGGCGACCCGGGCGTCCTCGGTGGCGTCGTAGTAGTGCAGGACGTTCATGTCCTCGAAGTCGAAGGCCAGCGAGCCCTTCGACCCGTTGATCTCCAGCCGGATGGCGTTCTTGCGGCCCCAGGCGAAGCGGGTCGCCTCGAAGGTCGCGAGCCCGCCCCCGGACAGCCGGCCGCTGAAGACCGCGGCGTCGTCGACCGTGACGACGCCGGTGCCCTCGCCGGCGGTGCCGCCGAGCGCCCCGCCGCCCGCGCCGGGGAGCGGGCGCTCCTCGACGAAGGTCCGCAGGAGGCCGGAGACGCCCGTGAGCAGCTCGCCCGTGACGTGCTGGGCGAGGTCGACGACGTGGGCGCCGATGTCCCCCAGCGCCCCCGAGCCGGCCTTCTCCTTCTCCAGGCGCCAGGACATCGGCGCCTGCTCGTCGGCGATCCAGTCCTGGAGGTACTGGGCCCGCACGTGGCGGACGGTGCCGACCCGGCCCTCGGCGACGAGCTGGCGCGCCAGCGCGATCGCCGGCACGCGCCGGTACGTGAAGCCCACCGTCGCGCGGACGCCGGCCACGGCCGCCTTCTCGGCGGCGTCGACCATGACCTGCGCCTCCGCGACCGAGTTGGCCAGCGGCTTCTCGCAGAGGACGTGCTTGCCGGCCTCGAGCGCCGCGACCGCGATCTCGGCGTGCGTGTCGCCCGGGGTGCAGACGTCGACGAGGTCGACGTCGTCACGCTCCAGCAGCGACCGCCAGTCGGTCGTGCTCCCCTCCCAGCCGAGCCTGCGGGCCGCGGCCTCGACCGGGCCGGCCTGCCGGCCGGCCACCACGAGCATCCGCGGGTGGAGCGGGAGGTCGAAGAACCGCGGCGCCACCGACCACGCCTGGGAGTGGGCGGCCCCCATGAAGGAGTAGCCCACCATCGCCACGCCGAGGGCGGGCGCCCCCTGCTTCGCCGTGCTGTCTGCCATGTCTGGTGCTCCTCACCTGTGCGCCGCCGGGCCGCCCGCGGGGCGGGCCGGGGACGCGACGGGCGGCGGCGCGGGCACCTGCGTGCCCGCACCGCCGCCGGGGGTCGTCAGGACTCGAACGCGGTGTCCAGGTACTGGTCCACGTTGTCGGCCGTCACGACGGGCGCGAAGAGCTGGACCTGGCGCGGGACCTGGCTGGAGACCAGGTCGTCCATGTCCTTCTCCTGCTCGACGAGGCGGGCCAGGCTGACGCCGTCGGCCGCCTGCGTGGACGGGTAGACGACGGTGGCCTGGAGGACGGAGTCGCCCTCCTGGATCTCGCGCATGACGTTGGCGGAGCCGGCGCCGCCGACCATGAAGAACTCGTCGCGCCCGGCCTGCTCGATGGCCGCGAGGACGCCGACGCCCTGGTCGTCGTCGTGGTTCCAGATGGCGTCGATCTGCGGGGCGGCCGAGAGGAGGTTGGCCGCCTGCGTCTGGCCGCCCTGGACGGTGAAGTCCGCGGCGACGCGGTTGCTGACCTCGAGACCGCAGTCGGCCAGCGCGTCGGCGAAGCCCTGGCTGCGGTCCTGCGTCAGCGGGAGGGAGTCGATGCCGGCGATCTCGGCGATGACGGCGTCGGGGTTGTCGCCCAGCTGCTCGCACATGTACGTGCCGGCCGAGACGCCCATGCCGTAGTTGTCGCCGAGCACCGTGGCGCGGGCGGCGAAGGGGGAGGTGAACTCGCGGTCGACGTTGATGACCGTGATGCCCTGCTCCATGGCCTGCGTGGCCACGTCGGTGAGGGCGGCGCCGTCGAAGGGGAGGATGACGATGGCGTCGACGCCGTTGTTGATGAAGGTCTCGACGGCGGCGATCTGCAGGTTGACGTCGTTGGTGCCCTCGGCGACCTGCAGGTCGACGTCCTCGAACTGCTCGGCGCGGTCCTGGGCGGCCCGCGTGATGGCCGACATCCAGCCGTGGTCGGCGGCCGGCGCCGTGAAGCCGATGGTGACCGTGTCACCGGGCTCGTTGTTGGCGGTCGCCGCCTGGACGGCCTCGCCGGCCGCGTCGTCGGTCGTGCCCGCCGGCTCGTTGGAGACGCAGCCGGTGAGCAGGAGCGAGCCGACGGCCAGCGAGCTCGCCGCGAGCATCCAGGGGCGGCGGCGGGTCGTGGTGGTGGACATGGTTCTCCTCGTTGAGATGGTCGGGCGGTCGTGGGGGGAGGTCTGGTCAGGAGCCCCGGGCAAGGGCGGGAGGGTCGGGGCCACTACCCGGCCTTGCGGGGTGTCCGGCGCGCCGCGAGGCGCTGCTGCAGGAGGACGGCCACGACGATGATGGCGCCCTTGGCGATGGACTGCGTGGAGATCGACAGGTTGTTCTGGACGAAGACGTTGGTCAGCGTCGCGAAGATGAGGACGCCGAGGACGGTGCCCATGATCGTGCCGCGGCCACCGGCGAGGAGGGTGCCGCCGATGACGACGGCCGCGATGGCGTCGAGCTCGTAGAGGGTGCCGTTCGTCGACGAGCCGGAGTTGACGCGCGCCAGGATCATGGCGCCGCCGAGCCCGGAGCAGACGCCCGAGAGGGCGTAGAGGTACATCGTGTGCCGCTGCACCTTGATGCCGGCGAGGCGCGCGGCCTCGGGGTTACCACCGACCGCGATGGTGCGGCGGCCGAAGGTCGTCCGGTTGAGGAGGAACCAGCCGGCGAGGGAGACCAGCGCGAAGATCCACACGAGCACCGGGACGCCGAGCACCCGACCCGTCAGGGCGTCGGAGTAGCCGTCGACCGTGACGATCTGCGTGCGGTTCTGGGCGATCAGCTCGGCGAGGCCCCGGGCCGCGATGAGCATGGCGAGCGTCGCGATGAAGGCGACGACCTTGCCGTAGGCGATGACCGCCCCGGTCACGAGACCGGCCACCGCGCCGACGGCGACCGCCGTGAAGACCATGACGGACCAGTGGCTGTTGGCCGCGATGGTCTGCGTGGCCACCGTGGAGGCCCAGATGGAGGACAGCCCCACGAGCGAGCCGACCGACAGGTCGATCCCGCCACCGGTGATGACGAAGGTCATGCCGATGCTGACGACGCCGATGACCGCGGCCAGGTTGAGGATCGTGATGAGGGTCGGCACGCTGGCGAACTGGCCGCCCGCCGTCGCGATGCCGGCGACGACGATGAGCACGAGCACGGCCACGAGACCGAGCGTGCGCCCGGTGTCGCTGCCCAGGAGGCGGGTCACCGCGTTGCCCTCGGCCCCCGGGGGCATGGGACCGGCGCCCGGCGTCGCACCGCGGCGCTCCAGCGGCGTCGGGCTCCCGCCGTTCTTGTCGTCCGGCGGGACGGACCCCGCCGTCGCCAGGTCGGGCGTGTTCTGGCTCATGCCGCGCGTCCTTCCATGACGAGGTCGAGGACCCCGTGCTCGTCGATCTGGTCGGCGGGGCCGGTGTGGACGACCCGCCCGTCGGAGATGACCAGCACGCGGTCGGCGAGCCCGAGGACCTCGGGGATCTCGCTGGAGACCACGACGACGGCCGCGCCGGAGGCGGCCAGCTGGTTGATGAGGGCGTAGATCTCGGCCCGGGCGCCGACGTCGACGCCGCGGGTGGGCTCGTCGAGGAGCAGGACGCGGCAGCCGTGGACGAGCCAGCGGGCGAGCATCGCCTTCTGCTGGTTGCCGCCCGACAGCGTGCCGATGACCCGGTCCGGGTCGGCCGGCCGCAGCTCCATGGCCTTGATCTGCTCGGTGGCCGCGGCCCGCTCGGCCTTCTCGTCGAGCAGGCCGCCCTTGGCGAAGCGGGCGAAGGACGTCAGCGTGATGTTGCGGTAGATCGGCTCGCCGAGGAGCAGGCCCTGGCTCTTGCGCTCCTCGGGCGCCAGACCGACGCCCGCGCCGACCGCGGCGGCGACGGACCCGGCGCGCAGCTTCTTGTCACCCACGCGCACGCTGCCGGCGGTCGCCTTCCGCGCGCCGTAGACCGTCTCGAGGATCTCCGAGCGGCCGGCGCCCACGAGCCCCGCGAGGCCGACGACCTCGCCGGCGCGGACGGTGAAGGAGACGTCCTCGAAGACGCCGTCCGCGGCGAGCCCGTCGACGACGAGCAGCTCCGCGGCGTCGGCCGGCAGGGCCGGGCGCTGGGGGAAGCCCTCGACGGTGCGGCCGGTCATGAGCCGGATGAGCTCGGGGGTGGGGACGTCGGCCACGGCGAGGTCGGTGGCGACGGAGCGGCCGTCCTTGATGACCGTGATCCGGTCGCCGATCTCGCGGATCTCCTCGAGGCGGTGGGAGATGTAGACGATGCCGACGCCCGCCGCGGTGAGGTCGCGGACGGTGCGGAAGAGGTTGTCGACCTCCTCGGAGTCCAGCACCGCGGACGGCTCGTCCATGATGATGAGCTTCGCGTCGTGCGAGAGGGCGCGGGCCATGCTGACGATCTGCTTGCCCGCCGCCGAGAGGGAGCCGACCTCGGTGCCCGGCTTGATCTCGCTGTGGCCGAGGCGCGCGAGCAGCTCCTTCGTGTGCCGCTCGACCTCGCGCCGCTTCGTCACCCCGGCCGTCGACATCTCGTGGCCCAGGTAGATGTTGTCGGCCACCGTGAGGCCGTCGACGACGTCGAGCTCCTGGTACATCGTCGCGATGCCGGCCTTGATGGCCGCGACAGGGTTGGCCAGCGTGAGCGGCTGCCCCTGCCAGGTGATCTCGCCGGCGGTGGGCGCGTGCGCCCCCGCGAGGACCTTGATGAGCGTCGACTTGCCGGCGCCGTTCTGGCCGAGCACGCAGTGCACCTCGCCGGCACGGACCACGAGGTCCACGCCGTCCAGGGCCTTGGCGCCGGGGAAGTGCTTGACGATCCCGGTCATGCGGAGCAGCTCGTCCCGCATCACACCCCCTCGTGTGGCTGTCGGTCGCGTCGTGGGAGACGCGGTCCGTGTCGTCGGTGACGCCCCGTGACGCCCGGCGCGTCGTCGTGCCGGGTGCGGTGACCGATCGCTGCCGAGATGTTCGGCGAGAGGTCTGGTCACCGCGTCGTGACAGTGCTTCAGTGCTCGTACGGCCTGATGGCCGCCCGTCACCGACGATCTAATGCCGTCGGCGTGCAGAAGTCAACGTCTGGACAGCAGAAGTCAGCCGACTACTGTCCGTCCCCATGACCGCACCGACCCGTGCGCGTCCGGCAGCGACGCCGGACGCCGGCACGGCCCCCGCGACGGTGCCGACGATCCCCCCGCGCGCCGAGGGACCGGTCGGCCCGGTCGGCCCGGCCGACCTCCCCGACGACCTCGTCGACGGCCTCGTCGCCGTCCTCGACCTCGTCCGCCGGGGCGTCGCCCGCACCCGCCCCGAGGTCGTCCGCGCCTCCGGCCTCGGCCGCAGCGTCGTCGCCGGCCGCGTCGCCCGGCTGCTCGAGCTGGGCGTCCTCGACGAGCACGGCACGGCCCCGTCCAGCGGCGGCCGCGCCCCCCGCGAGCTCGCGCTGCGGCACGACGCCGGCGTCGTCCTCGTCGCCCCGCTCGGCGCCAGCCGCCTCACCGTGGGCGTCACCGACCTGGCCGGGACGCTGCTGGCCTCGCTCGACGAGCCCGCGAGCATCGCCGACGGACCGGGGCCCGTCCTCGACCGCGTCGACGAGCTCTTCGCCCGGCTGCTCGACGGCCTGGCGGCCGAGCGCGGCCCCGTCCCCGTCTGGGGCGTCGGCGTCGGGCTGCCCGGGCCGGTGGAGTTCCTCTCCGGCCGGCCCAACCGGCCGCCGATCATGCCCGGCTGGGACGACGCCGACGTCCGCGCCCGCCTGTCCGAGCGGTGGGACGCCCCCACGTGGGTCGACAACGACGTGAACCTCATGGCGCTCGGCGAGGTCGTCGCCCGGCGGCACGCCCGCCAGGGCCGCGCGCCGCTCGGCGACCGCCCGGACCAGCCCGAGGACATGCTCTTCGTCAAGGTCGGCACCGGCATCGGCGCCGGCCTCGTCGCCCGCGGGCGGCTGCTGCGCGGCGCGCACGGCTGCGCCGGCGACATCGGGCACGTCGAGGCACCGGGGGGCGCCGACGTCGTCTGCCGCTGCGGCAACACCGGCTGCCTCGAGGCGGTCGCGGGCGGGGCCGCCCTCGTCCGCCGGGCGGCCGAGATGGCCGCCGACGGCACGAGCCCGGCGCTGGCCCGGCTCGCCGCGGCGGCGCCGGGCGGGCTCGGCGTGGAGGAGGTCGTGCGCGCCGCCCAGGAGGGCGACCGCACGAGCGTCGAGATGGTCCAGGCCTCGGGGCACCTCGTCGGCCAGGTCCTCGCCACGCTCGTCAACTTCTTCGACCCGGGCCTGCTCGTCCTCGGCGGGCGGCTCGGCGCCGGCTCCGACCTGCTGCTCGCCTCGGTGCGGCAGGGCGTCTACCAGCGCTCGCTGCCGCTGGCGACGCGCGACCTCCGCGTGGAGAGCGCCGCCGCGGGCGACGACCCCGGCCTCGCCGGCGCCGCCGCGATGGTCCTCGACGAGCTCTTCGGGCGGGAGCAGCTGCGCCGCTGGCTGCCGCAGGGCTCGCCGTCCGGGCGCCGCGCGACGGCGGCCTGACCCGCCGTCGGACCCCCGCCCGCGGCGGACGGTCCGGCGGCTCACCTGCCTGGTGGAGCACATGTGCCGGGTGCTAGACAGAACTCGTGACCGCCCTCGGGCGGCCTGTCGGGACGACGCCGTCGCGACGTCGCGGCGCCACCTGCGGCGCCGGACCTCGGGCGCCGGCCCGGCACCCCGGACCCCCGTCCCCCCGCGTCGGGGCCCCGGGCCCACGCCACGCACACCACGCACGACGACCGCTGGGAGCGATCACCGATGACGGACGACAGCGACCTCACGACCGGGACCGCCGGCGGCACGGGAGGGGTGGGCGTCTGGTTCGTGGGCGCCAAGGGGTCGGTGGCCACCACCGCCCTGCTCGGCGCGCACGCCCTGCGCGCCCGCCTGGCCGGGCCCACCGGCATGGTCACCGAGCTGCCCGCGCTCGAGGGCGCGCACCTCGTCGGCCTCGACGACCTCGTCACCGGCGGGCACGACCTCTCGGAGGTCCCCTACCGCAAGCGCGCCGAGCTCCTCGCGAGCCAGCGCGTCGTGCCGCGCGAGCTCGTCGACGCCCTCGGCGACGCGCTCGACGCCGCGGACGCGGAGGTCCTCGTTCCCGCCACCGCCGCCACCGTGGGCGAGGGGGGCCAGGCCGCCGTCGTCGACGCGCTCGTCCGCGACCTGCGCGACTTCGTCCGCCGCCACGACCTCGCCCGGCTCGTCGTCGTCGACGTCTCGAGCACGCAGCCGCCCCTCGACCCGTCGGACGAGACCCTGGCCGCGGACCTCGCGACGCCGGAGTCGGTCCGCTCCGCGTGGGAGGCCGGCCGCTCGCCGCTGCCCCTCTCGGCGACGTACGCCTGGGCCGCCTTCGAGGTCGGCGCCTCCTTCGTCGCCTTCACCCCGAGCCCCGGCGTCGACCTGCCGGCCGTGGCCGAGCAGGGCCGCCGCGCCGGCGCGACCTGGGCGGGCAGCGACGGCAAGACGGGCGAGACCCTGATGAAGTCGGTCCTCGCGCCGATGTTCGTCCAGCGGGCGCTGCACGTGGACTCGTGGGCCTCCTTCAACCTCCTCGGCGGCGGCGACGGGCAGACCCTCGCCGACCCCGAGGCGGTGCGCAGCAAGACCGCGACGAAGGCCGCCGGCCTCGCGGCGATGGTCGGGCGGCCCGTCCCGGGCCCCCTGCACATCGACAACGTGCCGGACTTCGGCGACTGGAAGACGGCCTGGGACCACATCGGCTTCACGGGCTTCCTCGGGACGCGGATGACGCTGCAGTTCACGTGGGCCGGGTGCGACTCGGCCCTCGCGGCGCCGCTCGTGCTCGACCTCGTCCGCCTCGTCGCGGCCGCCGCCGAGGCCGGCCGCACCGGCGCGGTGACGGAGCTGGGCTTCTTCTTCAAGAACCCCTCCGGCAGCGACGAGCACGCGCTGGGCGAGCAGTGGCGCGCCCTCCTCGGTCTCGCCGAGGAGCTCGGCCGCCGATGAGCACCGTGCCCGCCGGCGGGCTCGGCACGTGGCGCGAGTGGGCCGAGCTCGTCCGGCTGCCCGCCGTCGTCTCCGTGCCCGGCGACGCCCTCGTGGGCCTCGCCGCCGCCGGCGGGCCCGGAGGCCGCGGCGCCGCGGCCCGCGCCGCCGCGACGCCGCTCGCGTCCGTCTGCCTCTACTGGGGCGGGATGGTGCTCAACGACTGGGCCGACCGGGAGCTCGACGCCGTCGAGCGGCCCGAGCGGCCGCTGCCCAGCGGCCGCGTGGACCCGCGGGCCGCGCTCGCCGCCGCGGCCGGGCTCACCGCGGCGGGGGTCGGCGTCGCGGGCCTCACCGGCGGTCGCCGGTCCGCCGGGTGCGCCGCGCTCCTCGCCGCGGGCGTCTGGACCTACGACCTCGTCGGCAAGAGCAGCCCGCTCGCGCCGGCCAGCATGGCCGTCACGCGGCTGCTCGACGTCGTCCTCGGGGCGACGGCGGCCGCACCGGGCCTCCCCCTCGGCGCCGCGCTCCGCCCGGCGGCGCTGCCGGCGCTGTCGGTCGGGCTGCACACGCTCGCCGTCACCGACCTCGCCCGGGGCGAGGTCCACGGCGCGTCGCCCGCGACCGCCCGGCGGGCCGCCGCGGTGTCGGCCGCCGCCGGCGTCGCCTCCGCCGCCGCGGGCGTGGCCGCCGCCGTCGGCGCCGTCCGGCGGGGCACCGGCCGGACGTCCGCCGTGGCCGGCGCGGCGCTCGGCGTCGCCGCCTCCGCCGCGCACGTCGCGCGGCTCGTGCCCGTGCAGGCCGCCGCCGGCACCGGCTCCGGGGGCGACGCCCGGTCGGCGACCGTCGCGGGCCTCAAGGCCCTCGTCACGCTCCAGGCCTCGCTGCTCGCCGGTCTGCGGCAGCCGGTCACGGCCGCCGGCGTCCTCGCCCTCGGCGCGGGCGGCAAGGCCCTGCGCCGCTGGGGCTCCGCCACGTGAGCGCACCCGCCGCGGCCCCCGCCCTGCCGGCGACCCCCTTCGTCGTCGGCTACGGCACCAACGGCCTGGCCGACCACCGGCTGCCCGAGGCGCTCGACCTCGTCGCGGGGCTGGGCTACGGCGGCGTCGGCCTCACGCTCGACCACCACCACCTCGACCCGTCGGGCAGCACCGACGACCTGCGACGCCGCGCCGCGGCGGTGGGCGACGAGCTCCGCGCCCGCGACCTCGTGGCCGTCGTCGAGACCGGCGGCCGCTACGTCCTCGACCCGTGGCGCAAGCACTGGCCCGTGCTCGTCGGGCCGGACGGCACCGACTCCGAGCCCGGCCGCGAGGCCCGGGTCGACCTCCTGCACCGCGCCGTGCTGGCCGCCGCCGCGCTCGGCGCCCCGGTCGTCTCCTTCTGGAGCGGGCCGCTGCCGGCGGGCTCGACCCCCGAGGAGGGCACCGACCGGCTGCTGCGCTCCCTCGCCGAGCTCGTCCCCGTCGCCGAGGAGGCCGGCGTCCGGCTGGCCCTCGAGCCCGAGCCCGGCCACCACGTGGCCGTCCTCGACGACGCCCTCGCCGTCCTCGACGCCCTGGGACGCCCTGCGGGGCTGGGCCTCACGCTGGACGTCGGCCACGCCGTCGCCAACGAGCCGCGCAGCCCCGGCGCCACCGTCCGCCGCGCGCACGCGCTGGCCCCCGGGGCGCTGGCCAACGTCCAGCTCGACGACATGCGCCCCGGCGTCCACGAGCACCTGCCCTTCGGCGAGGGCGAGGTGGACCTGCCGGACGTGCTCGCCGCCCTCGTCGAGGTCGGGTACACCGGCCTGGCCGCCGTCGAGCTCCCCCGGCACGGCCACGCCGCGCCCGTCGTCGCCCGCCGCAGCCGGGACGCCCTCGCCGCGGCCCTCGCGGCGGCCCTCGCGACCACCGCCATCCCCCGAGACCCCGTGGAGGCCACCCCGTGAGCAGCACCAGGCCCGACGACGCCCACGGCTGGTCGCTGGCCCGCTGGGCCGAGCCCGGAGACGGCGCCGACGCCTGGCGGCGGGCGCTGGCCGCGCGGCTCGGTGACGGCTCCGGGGCGGGCGACGGCGCGGGCGACGTCCGCGCGCGGTGGCAGCGGCTGCTCGACCGGGCCGACGCCGGCACCCCCGTCGACGTGCTGCTGCCCGCCGTCGGTCGGTCGGTGGGCCGCGGCCCGCTCGTCCCCGGCGCGGACCCGCTGGGCCCCGAGGGCCTGCTCGGGACGGTCGACGACCTCGCCCGCGCCCTGCTCGTCACCGACGCCGTCACGGCGGGCCGGGTCGGCACCACCGGGGTCCCCTCGCTCCACGAGCGCGCCGACGCCACGGAGCGCCGCGGCCTCCTGCGGTCGGCCGCCGCGCTGCCCGGCGGCGCCGTCCCCGCCGCGCTCGTCGAGGACGCGCTGCGCGCCAACGACACCCGGCTCGTCGCCGCCGCCGTCGGCCCGTGCGCCGACGTGCTGGACGACGAGGTGTGGCGCCAGGCGGTGCTCAAGTGCCTCTTCGTCGGCGTGCCGCTGTCCTGCGTCCACCGGCTCGCCGACCGTGCGGACGAGCGCCTCGCCGAGATGGCGGCCCGCTACGTCGCCGAGCGCGTCGCCGCCGGGCGGCCCGTGCCCGTCGACGTGCCGGCCGTCCTGCCCGCCGGCTCGCCCGCGCTGGCGCAGGCCGGCCTCGACGACGCCGCCCAGCACGGCGCCCCGGACCGGCTCGCCGCCGCGGCCGCCGCCCGCGCGCTGCTCGGCGTCGCGCCCCCCGCCCACCCCACCGCCGCCGAGGAGGCCCGCTGATGAGGATCTTCGACCCGCACATCCACATGACGTCGCGCACGACCGACGACTACGAGGCGATGGCCGCCGCCGGCGTCGCCGCGCTCGTCGAGCCGGCCTTCTGGCTCGGCCAGCCGCGCACGAACGTCGGCTCCTTCCTCGACTACTTCGACGGGCTGCTGGGCTGGGAGCGCTTCCGCGCCTCGCAGTTCGGCGTGGCGCACCACTGCACGATCGCGCTGAACCCCAAGGAGGCCAACGACCCCCGCTGCACGCCCGTCCTCGACGAGCTGCCGCGCTACCTCGAGAAGGACGGCGTCGTGGCCGTCGGCGAGATCGGCTTCGACTCGATGACGGCCGCGGAGGAGGACGCCTTCGCGCGCCAGCTGGCGATGGCCGTCGAGCACGGGCTGCCCGCCATGGTCCACACCCCCCACCGCGACAAGGCGGCGGGCACCCGGCGCACGCTCGAGCTCGTCGAGGCCTCGGGGATCGCCGCGGACGCCGTCGTCGTCGACCACCTCAACGAGACGACCCTCGCGGACGTCGACGCGGCCGGCTGCTGGATGGGCTTCTCCGTCTACCCCGAGACGAAGATGGACGAGCACCGGATGGTGCGGATCCTCCTCGAGCGCGGCCCGGAGCGGGTGCTCGTCAACTCCGCCGCCGACTGGGGCCGCAGCGACCCGCTGAAGACCCGGAAGGTCGGCGAGGCGATGCTCGTCGCGGGCTTCTCCGAGGACGACGTCGACCGCGTCCTGTGGCGCAACCCCGTCGAGTTCTTCGGCCGCAGCGGCCGTCTGCTCCTCGACGACGTCCGCACCGAGCTGGGGGCCGAGTTCGAGGGCAGCTCCGTGCTGCGCGGCCCCCGCAGCCCCCGGCCGTGAGGGTCGCCCGTCCCGACGGCAGCACGGTCCACGTCGCCTACTGCACCAACGTCCACCCGGCCACGGCGCTCGACGGCATCGTGGAGCAGCTCCGCACCGTCGCCGTCCCGGTCGCGGAGCGCCTCGGGCTGCCCGCGGACGGCGAGCGGCTCGGCGTGGGCCTGTGGTTCCCCGCCGGCGCGGCCGCGGTCCTCGACGCCGACCTCGCCGACGGTGCCCCGGCGGGCGGCCCGGTGCGGCGGCTGCGGGCCGAGCTCGACCGCCTCGGGCTCGAGGTCGTCACGCTGAACGCGTTCCCCTACGGCGACTTCCACGCGCCGGTGGTCAAGCACGCCGTCTACTCCCCCGACTGGACCGAGCCCGCCCGCCTCGAGCACACCCTCGCGTGCGCCCGGGTCCTCGCGGCGCTCCTGCCGGACGACGTCGACGGCGGCGCCGTGAGCACGCTGCCCCTCGCCTGGTACCGCCCGTGGGACGACGCCCGCCGTGCGGCCGCCGGGCGGGCGCTCCGCGCGCTGGCCACGGGGCTGGGCGAGGTGGCCCGCACGACCGGCCGGCGCGTCCGCGTGGGCCTCGAGCCGGAGCCCGGCTGCGTGTGGGAGGTCCTCGACGACGCCCTCGCCGGCCCCGACGCGCTGCCGACCCTCCTCGCCGGCGGGCCGGACGACGCGCCGCCGACCGCCGACGACGCCGCCCTCGTCGGCGTCTGCCTCGACACGTGCCACAGCGCCGTCGGCTTCGACGACCTCGACGGCGTCGTCGGGCGGCTCACGGCGGGCACCGGGCCCGACGCCGTCCCCGCGGTCCCCGTCGTCAAGCTGCAGGCCTCCGCGGCGCTGCACCTCGACGACCCGGCCGACGACGCCGACCGCGCCGCGCTGGCCGTCTTCGACGAGCCGCGCTTCCTCCACCAGGTCCGCGAGCGGGGCGCCGACGGCGCCCTCGCGACGGCCGACGACCTGCCCCGCGCCCTGCGCGACCACGCCGACGGCGGGCTGCCCCGCCGCGGCCCGTGGCGCTGCCACGTCCACGCACCGCTGCACGCCGACTGGGAAGGACCCGTGCGCCCCGTGACCGCACCGCTCACCACCGCCCTGCACGACCTCGTGCGCGACGCCCCGCCCGCGGTGCGGGTCGACGTCGTCGAGGTCGAGACCTACACGTGGTCCGTCCTGCCCGCCGCGCACCGGGAGCGCTCCGGCGGCACCGGCACCGCGGCCGCCGACCTCGCGGGCGGCATCGCCGCGGAGCTGGCGTGGACCCGGGACCGGCTGGCGGGCAGCCCGGTCGGGACGGGGGCGGGCGCGTGAGCCGCCGCCCCGTCCTGCTCCTCGACGTCGTCGGGCTGACCCCGCGGGCGCTGGAGGACATGCCGCGCCTCGGCCGGGTGGCCGCCTCGGGAGCCTCCGCGCCGGTGGACACCGTCCTGCCCGCCGTCACGTGCAGCGTCCAGGCGACCTTCCTCACCGGGGCGATGCCCGCCGAGCACGGCGTCGTCGGCAACGGCTGGTACTTCCGCGACCTCGGCGAGGTCTTCCTCTGGCGCCAGCACAACCGCCTCGTGCAGGCGGAGCCGGTGTGGGAGGCCGCCAAGCAGCAGGTGCCGGACTTCCGGACCGTCAACGTCTGCTGGTGGTACGCGATGGGCATGTCGACCGACGTCACGGTGACGCCGCGGCCGATCTACCACGCGGACGGCCGCAAGAGCCCCGACGCCTACGTGCGCCCGCCGGCGCTCCACGACGAGCTCGTGGGGGCGCTCGGGGAGTTCCCCCTCTTCCAGTACTGGGGGCCGACGGCGTCGATCCGCTCCAGCGAGTGGATCATCGGGGCCACGCGCCGGCTGCTGCCGGGCGCCGACCTCACGATGGCCTACCTGCCGCACCTCGACTACGACCTGCAGCGCTTCGGGCCGGACTCGCGCCAGGCGCGCGCGGCGGCCCTGGAGCTGGACCGGGCCCTCGCGCCGCTGCTCGACGACGCCGAGGCGAGCGGGACCGCCGTCGTCGCGCTGTCGGAGTACGGCATCACGCGCGCCTCCCGGCCGGTCGACGTCAACCGGGTGCTCCGCGAGGCCGGGCTGCTCGAGGTCTACACGCAGGCGGGGATGGAGTACCTCGACCCGTGGACCTCGCGGGCGTTCGCCGTGGCGGACCACCAGGTGGCGCACGTCTACGTGCGCGAGGAGGCCGACGTCCCGGCGGTGCGACGGCTGCTGGCGGGCCTCGCGGGCGTCGACGCGGTCCTCGACGAGGAGGGCAAGCGGGCCCACGGGCTCGACCACGAGCGGGCCGGCGAGCTCGTCCTCGTCGCGGAGCCGGACGCCTGGTTCACCTACTACTACTGGCTGGACGACGAGCGGGCGCCCGACTACGCGCGGGGCGTCGAGATCCACCGCAAGCCGGGCTACGACCCCGCCGAGCTGTTCTTCGACCCGGCGGACCCGACGGCGAAGCTGAAGGCGGGCCTCAACCTCGTCCGCAAGAAGGTCGGGCTGCGCTACGCCATGCGCACCGTGCCGCTGGACCCGTCGCCGGTGCGCGGGTCGCACGGGCGGGTGCCGGACGGCTCGCCGGCCTCGCGCGTCGACGGTCCGCTGCTGGTGTGCAGCGACGCCGCGCTGCTCGCGGGGGTGGACGCGGTCCACGCCACCGACGTCAAGGGGCTGCTGCTGCGGGCGGCCGGGCTCGAGGGCTGACCGGCCCGGGCTCGAGGGCTGAGCGGCCCGGCCAGGCCCGGCCGCCCGGACGCGCAGCAGCCCGGCGGCCCCCGCGGGGGGCGGCCGGGCTGCTGCGGGTGGTGCGGCGGTCAGCCGCGGTCGTCGGCGGCCTGCTGCTCGCGCGTGACGTACTGGCGGCCCTGCTCGCCGTGCCGGCGGTAGCCGTCGCCGACGTCCTCGCCGGGGCGACCGGTCGTCGTCGGCTTGTCCGCCGGGAGGTCGCGGACGTCGGCCGGGCCGTAGAAGAAGGTGAGGGCGGACAGCGCCCTCTCCTTGAGCGGCGGCCTGGGCTGGGTCGTGGCCATGACGTGCTCCTCTCGCGTCCGGCGGGCGGGTAGGACGTCGCGGTGCCGGTCGGCGCGACGAACCCGGCGGGGGCTTGGCCAGACCTCCATGGCAGCACCGCGGGGGCCCCGCCGCCACCGGTGCCCGCCCGCCCGCGGTGTGGTGCTCCCCACGAGGACGCCCGCGACGACCAGGCCCCCCAGCACCACCTCGACGAGCGGCGTGCGGTCCCCGAGGAGGAGCCAGGACGAGGAGATCCCCGCGACGGGCACGAGCATCGAGAACGGCGCCACGACGCCCGACGGGTGCCGCGCCAGGAGAGCGGTCCACAGGCCCGACCCGACGAGGGTCGCGAGCAGCACGACGTACGCCAGCCCGAGGAGGGCCAGCAGGCCCGTCGACGACGCCGTCGCCGTCGTGAGCGCCGTGACCACGCGGTCGGGCCCCTCGACGAGCAGCGACGCGGCGGCCATGGGGACCGGCGGTACGACGCTCATCCACAGCACGAGGTGCAGCGGACGCGGCGGGGCGGCGAGCCGGCTCGACAGGTTGCCGAGGGCCCAGCCGAGCCCGCCGGCGAGGGTCAGCAGCACGGCGGCCACGGGCGCGCCCCCGTCGTCGGCCGCCCGGTGGACGGCGATGCCGGCGAGGCCCGCCACCGCGACGCCGACCCCGACGGCGCGGCGCGGCGTCAGCCGCTCGCGCAGGAGGAGCGCCCCGAGCAGGACGGTGAAGGGGGCCGAGGACTGCAGGACGAGCGACGCGAGGCCGGGCGGCATGCCGACGTCCATCGCCGTGTAGAGGAAGAGGAACTGCAGGACCCCGAAGCCCACGCCGTAGCCGACCAGCCAGCGCACCGGCACCTGCGGCCGCGGCACGAGGAGGACGGTCGGCACGGCGACGAGGGCGAAGCGCAGGGCCACGAGGAGGAGCGGCGGGAACTGGGCGAGGGCCAGCTCGGTGGCCGGGAAGTTGACGCCCCAGAGCACCGCCACGAGGCAGGCGAGGGCGCGGTCGCGGGGAGGCACGTCCCGAGCCTGGCGGGCGCCGACCGTGCGGTCCATCGACCATCTCGGCACCGACCGTTCAGCAGGGCTTCACGGTCGACCCGTCCCGCTGGCAGGCTGCCGCGCATGGACGTCGAGGCGTTGGCCGCGCTCGCCGCGGTGCGCAGCCAGGGCGGGGTGACGCGGGCGGCCGCCGTCCTCCACGTCAGCCCCTCTGCGGTCTCCCAGCGGCTGGCGGCGCTCGCCCGCGCCGCCGGCACCCCGCTCACCGAGCGCGAGGGCCGGCGCCTGCGCCTCACGGCGGCCGGCGAGGCGCTCGCGGACGCCGCCGTCGACGTCGCGGCGGCCCTGGAGCGGGCCCGCGCCGCCGCCGCCGGCGCTCTCGCGAGCCCCACCGGCGTCGTCCACGTGTCCGCCTTCGCCAGCGGCGGCGAGCTCCTGCTGCCCGGGCTGCTCACGCGCCTGGCCGGTCGGCCCGGCGTCGAGGTCCGCTGCTCCGACGAGGACGTCGCCCTCGACGCCTTCGCCCCGCTCACCGACCGGCTCGACGTCGTCGTCGCGCACCGTCCCGAGGGGGTGCCGGCCTGGACGGCCCGCCCCGCCGAGGTGCTGACGACGCCGCTCCTGCGGGAGCCGCTGGACGTGGCGGTCCCGCTGGACCACCCCCTCGCCGACCGCGAGGCGGTGACGCCCGCCGACGTCGTCGGCGAGCCGTGGGTGGGCGTGCGCGAGGGCTTCCCCGTGGCCGCGGTCCTCCACGCCGTCGCCGGGGCGGACGGACCGCCCCGGGTGACCCACCGCGTCAACGACTTCCACGTCGTCCTCGCCCTCGTCGCCGCGGGCCACGGCCTCTCGCTGCTGCCGCGGTACACGTGCGGCCACCACCCGGGGGTGCGGCTCGTGCCGCTGCGCGGCGTCCGCGCCGGCCGGCTCGTCGAGGCCCTCGTGCGCGCGGACAAGGCGGAGCGCCCGCTCGTCCGGCTGGTGCTCGACGAGCTGGTCGCGCTGGCCGCCGAGGTGCGGGCGGCGCACGAGGGGTGAGCGCACCGGCCCCCGGGGCCGGCGGCCCGGGTCAGCCCACCACCGCGTCCGCCTCGACCTCGACGAGCAGCTCCGGCGCCACGAGCCGCGAGACCTCGACGAGGGTGCAGGCGGGACGCACCTCGCCGAGCACCTCGCGGTGGGCGCGCCCGACCTCCTCCCAGCGGTCGACGTCGGTGACGTAGACCCGCGTGCGGACGACGTCGCCCAGCCCGGCGCCCACCTGCTCCAGCGCGGCCGCGATGCGTCGCAGCGCCTCCCGGGCCTGCTCGCCGGGGTCCCCCGGCCCGACGACGCCGCCGCCGGGGAGCGCGGCCGTCGTCCCGGCGACGCTCACCCACGGGCCCACCCGCACCGCCCGGGAGTACCCGACGGCCTCCTCCCACCCGGCCCCGCTGCCGACCCGCGTGCGCTCCACGGGAGGAGGCTGCCGGAGCGCGGACCGTCCGGGTGACGACGCGCCGTCGTGCCCGCGGGGCGGGCGGCCGCCGGTGACGATGGCCGGGTGAGCAGCCCGACGGGTCAGGTCCTCTTCGACGGCGACATCCACGTCCACTACGGCTTCCTCGTCCTCGAGCGCGGCGACCGCGACGACCGCGTCCTGGAGGACCTCCTCGCCGCGCGCGGAGGGCAGTCGAACGGCGTGTGCGGCGCCCGCTTCCCCCACCACCTGGTCATGAAGACCGGGCTGCACACGGGTGACGTGCCCGTCCGCGTCGAGCGCCACGACGGCGCCCCGGTGCTCGACGACCGGTGGGAGGACGTCGTCGAGGTGTCGTTCGACGTGGCCGACGACGAGTACGCCCTCGTCGGGTTCGACGGGGGCGCGGCGGTGACGGGCCTGCCCCTCGGCAGCTGCCGGGCGCGCTGGTCGGCGGTGGGGATGGACGCCGGCCACCGGCAGGACACGCGGCTCGACGGTGAGCCGGCACCCGACCGCTACCTGCTGCAGGTATGGCCCGCCCCGCCCGCACCTGACGACATCCTCCGGCAGGGCAGCGAGCAGGCGGCGTACTGGCACGACGTCGCCGCCGAGACGCCGCCGCCCGGGCCGCCTCGCCCCCGGAACGCAGAGGAGGTGAGGGCGGCCGAGATCCACGCCGCGCTGCTGGCGCAGGCGGCTGCGCCCGTCGGGTGGCAGGTCGAGGCCGCGGCCACGGTCTCGGCGACGACCTGGCCGGCCGTGGGGCAGCGGGCGGACCAGCTGGCCGACGCCGACGCGGAGCTGGCGCGGCTCCTCGCCGCCCTGGCACCCACGCGGCAGCGCGCGGTCGCCGTCCGTGCGGCTCGTCTGACCTGCGAGCTCGCCGAGGTGGCCGACCGCGGCTGGGTGGAGGACGCCCTCGCCCGCGCGTCCCGCAGGGAGCCGCTGCCCGACCTCTGGCACGACGTGGGCTCGGTCCTCGACCGGCTCCTCGACCAGGAGCCGGGTGGCCACGTCGAGATCGAGGTCGAGCTGGTGGACCCCCCGGGCCGACCGCGCTCCTGGGCGCCCGTCCCGCCGGAGGCCGCGGCCGTGGACGCGGTCCGCGAGGCAGCCGGCCCCGACGACGCGGCCGCGGTGGCGGGGGCGGTCGACGCCCTGGCGAGCGCGCACGAGGACCGGTCGGCGGCCTTCGCCGAGGTCCGCCGGTGGCTGGCCGAGCCACCGCCGGCCGGCTGACCCGCCGGCCTCCGGGTCGGCGAGCTTCCGTAGCGTCGGCGTCCGGGGCGGAGGAGGACCGGTGGACGCACGGACGGCGCTGCGGGCGGACTGCTCGCGCTGCGTGGGGCTGTGCTGCGTCGCGCCTGCCTTCGTGGCCTCCGCGGACTTCGCGCTCACCAAGCCGGCGGGCACGCCGTGCCCGAACCTCGGCGCGGACCACCGCTGCGGCATCCACGACCGGCTGCGACGCAGCGGCTTCCCCGGCTGCGCGGTCTTCGACTGCTTCGGCGCCGGGCAGCACGTCGTCGCCCTCACCCTCGGGGGTGCCGACGTCGTCCCCTCCTCGGCCCAGCGCCGGACGCTGCACGCCGCCCTGGACCCCGCCCGGGCGGTCATGGAGGTGCTCCACCACCTCGAGGAGTGCGCCGCGCTCGTCACCGCCGACGCCTCCGACACCTCCGACACCTCCGGCGACCCCGCCACGGGCGGGCTGGCGGCCGAGGTCAGGGCCGAGCGCGACCGCGTCCGGGCCCTGCTCGACCTGCCGGTCGAGCGCCTGACGGCCGTCGACGTCGACGGGCTCCGCCGTCGGGTCGGCCCGCTGCTCGGGCGGGTGAGCGCGGCGGTGCGCGGCGGGGTCCCCCGTGGGCGCCCGCCCCGCGGGACCGGCCCGTACGCCGACCTCGCCGGGGCCGACCTGACGGGCGCCGACATGCGCGGGGCAGATCTGCGGGGCGCCCTGCTCGTCGGCGCCGACCTGCGCGGGGCGGACCTCGACCGTGCCGATCTCCTCGGGGCGGACCTCCGCGGCGCCGACGTCCGCGGCGCGCGCCTGGCGGCCGCCCTCTTCCTGACCCGGCCCCAGCTCGCCGCGGCCCGCGGGGACGCCCGCACCACCGTCCCGGCCGTCCACGAGCGACCGGACCACTGGCGCTGAGCCGACCCCGTGCAGGACCGAGGTCGCCTCCGCGGAGGCCCGAGCCGCCGACCGGCGACGAGGCCCGGGGCGCGACGCCACCGGCCCTGCGGTCCGGTCGTCCGGCGCCGTCCCTGCCGGCGCCCTCAGCGCGCGAGCAGCGCCTCGACCACCTGGGCGACGCCGTCCTCGGCGCTCGGCGGGGCGGCGGCGTCCGCGGCCGCGACGGCCTCGGGGTGCCCGCCCGTCATGGCGAAGCCGCGACCGGCCCAGCGGAGCATCTCGACGTCGTTGGGCATGTCGCCGAAGGCGACGACGTCCTCCTGCGCGACGCCCAGCGAGGCCGCGTGCGCGGCGAGCGCCGCGGCCTTGCTGACGCCGAGGGCGCTGATCTCGACCATGGGGCTCTCCGGCCCGGAGTGCGTCGGGTGCACGAGCCCCTCGAGCTCCTCGCGGGCCACGGCCAGCAGCTCCTCGACCGTCCCGGTCTCCCGCCGCACGAGCATCTTCACGACGCCCGGGTCGGGGTCGAGCAGCGTGGCGAGGTCGCCGCGGTCACGGTCGCGGCCCCAGTCGTAGCGGGCGACGTAGTCGGGCTCCTTGCGGAAGCCCTCCAACGTCTCGAGGGCGACGGTGATGCCGTCGAGGCGGCGCCGCAGCCGGGCGGCCGCCTCGAGGACGTCGGCGGGCGCGACCGTCGTCGCGGAGAGCACCTCGCGGCGGCCGGCGTCGTAGACGAGGGCGCCGTTGGCGCAGATGGCGGCGCCCGTGTGGCCGGTCTGCTCGGCCACCGGGTCCAGCCACACGACGGGACGGCCGGTGACGAAGACGACGTGGACGCCGGCGGCCCGGCACGCCGCGATCATCGCCAGCGTCCGGGGCGAGGCGACGCCGCCCGGCCCGAGCAGGGTGCCGTCGAGGTCCGACGCGACCAGGCGGGGCCGACCACCGCCCACGGCGTCGTGCCCGGCGGGGGTGCTCGTCGTCGTCGCCACGCGGCCATCCTGCCGTGCCGTGGTGGTCGGCCGTCCTGCCGCCACCGCTGGGGTGCCGCCCGTACGGTCGGGCGATGAGCGGGGGACGCGACGGCACGAGGACCCGACGGCGGCGGCTGGGGACGCTGTCGCGGACCCGCTGGTGGTGGCGGGTGCGGGTGGTGCTGCTGGTCGTGGTCGTGGCGCTGGTCCCGACCGTGCTGGCGCTCGCCGCGGTCCCCGGCTCCTTCGACCGCCTGCGGGGAGACGTGACCGCCGGGCGGGTCACCGCGGTCGAGGTGCTCGGCGAGCCCGTCGCCGAGGGCGACCAGGGCTTCCGCACCCAGGAGGTCCGCTGGCGGGACGGGCTGCTGCTGCGCGCCGCGGAGGTGACCGTGCTGGCGCCGGGGACGGACGCGCCGGCCCCTGACGCCGTCGTCGTCGGCGACGCGGTCGTCGTGGGCGACGTCGCGGCCGACCTCGGCCTCGCCGGCGCCGGGGTCCAGGTCACGCGCGGGCCGCTGCCGACGTCGTGGAGCGGGGTGGGCTCCTTCGAGGGTCCGCGATGGCTCGCCGTGCCGCTCCTCCTCGTCTGGGTCGGCGCCGTGGCGTCCCTCCTCGGCAGCCCGTACACGTGGCGGTTGAACGGCTGGGGCTGGGGCTGGCTCCTGCTGATGGTCCCGCCGGTCGGCGCCGTCGCCGCGCTCCTCCTGTCGGGCCCGCTCCCGCCCCTCCCCCGTGCCCGGCGCCGGCGGCGCGGCGGCCTCACCGGCCTCCTGCTCGCCGTCGCGGTCGGGGCCCTGCCCGGCCTGCTCGGCTGGGCCGCCTGGTCCTGACGCCCCGACCGCGCCCCGCTCCTCGGCTCCCGGGTCGCCCCCGCGCACCCTCGCCCGCAGGGTGGAGGCATGAGCGACGACACCGGCACGGTCACCCAGAACACGCCTCGCAACCCCGTCACGGCCTACCCCCAGCCGGAGCAGCCGCCGCAGGACCAGAGCGCCCCCGGCCTGGCGCAGGAGATGGACCCCAAGCCCGACCACGGCGAGGACACCTACGTCGGCGCGAACCGCCTGCCCGACCGCGTCGCCGTCGTGACCGGCGCCGACTCGGGCATCGGCCGGGCCGCGGCGATCGCCTTCGCCCGCGAGGGCGCCGACGTCGTGCTGTCCTACCTGCCCAGCGAGGAGGCCGACGCCCAGGAGGTCGTCGCCCTCGTCGAGCAGGCCGGCCGCCGCGCGCTCGCCGTGCCGGGCGACCTGTCGCAGGAGCAGGCGAACCTCGACCTCGTGCAGAAGACCGTCGACGCCTTCGGCCGCGTCGACGTCCTCGTCGTCAACGCCGGCAAGCAGACGGCGGTGGAGGACATCGCCGAGCTGACGACGGAGCAGTTCGACCAGACGTTCAGGACCAACGTCTACGCGCTCTTCTGGGTCACGAAGGCCGCCGTGCCGCACATGCAGCCGGGCGCCAGCATCATCACGACGTCGTCGGTCCAGGCGTACACGCCGTCGCCGAACCTCCTCGACTACGCGACGACGAAGTCGGCCATCAACACCTACTCCAAGGCGCTGGCGCAGCAGCTCGCGCCGAAGGGCATCCGCGTCAACGTCGTGGCCCCGGGGCCCTTCTGGACGGCGCTGCAGGTCTCCGGCGGCCAGCCGCCCGAGGCGCGTCCCGAGTTCGGCGCGCAGGCCCCGCTCGGCCGCGCCGGGCAGCCCGCCGAGATCGCCGGCGCCTACGTGCACCTCGCCTGCGCCGAGTCGAGCTACACGACCGGCGCGACGCTGTCCGTCACCGGCGGCGACCCGACGCCCTGACGCCCTGACGCCCCGACGCCCTGACGCCCTGACGCCGCGGCCGCCTCCTCCCGCCCCCCGTGGGTCGGGAGGAGGCCGGCCCGTGGTGGGCACCGCGGTCGGCCCGGTGGTCAGCCGAGGACCGACCCGGCCACGCCGAGGGCGAGGTCGCGCCCGTAGACGTCGAGCTTCTTGTTGGCGTCGCCGGCCACCATCGGCAGGACGGACCCCACGAGGACCCGGTCCGCCGACAGCACGAGCACCGAGCCGTACTCCGCCGGCGTGATCGTGCCCGCCGGCGACGGGGCGACGGAGCCGTCGGCCCGCGAGGTGACGAGCAGGAGCTCGCCCGTCCCGAGGTCGCGGCGGTAGTGGTCGGTCCGGCGGTTGGTGTCCGCCGGCAGCAGCGCCGCCGCCGTCGAGAAGAACGCGTAGCGGCCGGTCGGGTCGAGCCCGAGCTGGTGCTCCCACGACGCCGTCTGGCCGGAGCCGAGCGGGCGCAGGGCCCCCGTGACGGTGTCGACCCGGTACGCCAGGCCCGTCGTCCAGCTCGAGGCCGGGGCGGTCGGCTTGGCCGCCGAGGAGAAGGCGACGTAGCGGCCGTCGTCGGAGATCGCCAGGTCGCCGGTGTCGCGGAAGACGGCGACCTCGCGCGACGCGCCGCCGGTCGTCGGCATCGTCGACACGACGCGCAGCTCGCCGGTCAGCATGTCCTTCCGCACCGCGACGAGGGGCTTGCCGGCCGCCTGGGCGGGGAAGAGCACGTAGCGGCCGTCGGGCGTCATCTCCAGGGCCGGGCCGGTGGCGCGCAGCGGCGTCTCGACGCCGCCCGCGAGCGCGGAGGCCCGCTCCACGAGCCCGGTGACCATGTCCTTGACGACGACGTCGGGCGCGCCGTTCCGGTCGCCGTCGACCATGTCGGCCCGCGGCGTGAGGAAGGCGACCCGGCGGCCGTCGGCGCTGACGGCCACGCCGGGGCTCTTGGCGAAGACCGACGCCCCGGTGGGCACCATCGCGCCGGCGACCTTCGGCTGCACCGTCCCGGAGACCGGCACGCTGACGAGGTCCCACCCGCCGCCCGGCGTCCCCGCCGGGGCTCGCAGGTCGAGACGGTAGACGTCGAGGAGCGTGTTCGTGTCGGCGGGCAGCAGCTTCGCCGTCGTGGACAGGACGAGGTAGCGGCCGTCCTCGGAGAGGGCGACGGCGCTCGTGTTGGTCGCGTCGCTCGTGGCGCCGCGCACCGACGCCGGCAGCGGCGCGACCCGGCGCGACGTGCCGGCGCGGCGGTCGACGACGTACAGCTCGACGGCCGTGTTGGTGTCCGAGGGCTCGAGCGACGCCGCCGTGCTGACGACGACCCAGCGTCCGCTGCGGCTGGCCGCGAGGCCGGCACCCGTGGCCGTCCCCGTCCCCGCCAGCGGCGGGACGCCGGACGAGAAGGGCGTCGGCAGCACGGCACCCGGCACGGCGCGCACGGCCGCGGCGGCCGTGGCCCAGCCCGCGCCGTCCACGGCCTCGACGACGACGACGACCTCGACGCCGGCGGTCAGCCCGGTGACGACCGCCTCCGAGGTGCCCGCCGGCACGACCGCGCGGACGACACCGTCCACGGTGACCCGGTGCGCGACGACGTCCGCCTCCGGCGCCGACGTCCACGTCACCCGCAGGGCCTCGGGCCGCGGCTCCGCGGTGACGCCCGTGGGCGCGGACGGCGGCGCGTCGACGGCCGCCGCGACGACGGGCGAGGACGCCGCCGACTCGTTGCCGGCCCGGTCCACCGCGACGACGACGACCTCGTGCGGCTCCCCGGGCTCGAGGCCGGAGAGCTGCAGCCCCGACGACGACGCGGGCACCTCGCCGACGACGGCGCCGTCGAGGAGGACGCGGTAGGAGGCCACGTCCTCGGCCGTGACGGGCGCCCACCGGACGTCGAGGCCGCGGTCGACCGGCGTCGCGACGACGCCGGTCACGACGTCGGGCGCGGTGAGGTCGCGCGGCGTGGCGCTGACCGGGGAGGACGGCCCCGAGACGTTGCCCGCGGCGTCGAGCGCCACGACGACGTACGTGACCTCCACGTCGTTCGGGAGGCCCGAGACCCGGGTGGCGCGGCGCGGGGCGGGCACGACGGCGACGACGGTGCCGTCGGCGGTGCGGACCTCGTGCGCGACCACGTCGGGGCCGGCCGCGTCCCACGAGACGTCCACGACACCGTCGCCGGCGACCGCGCGGACGCCCGTGGGGGCGCCGGGGGCGGTGAGGTCGACGGGGACGACCGTGACGGGCGCCGAGGGCGCGGAGGCGTTGCCGTGGCCGTCGACGGCCACGAGGCGGAAGGCGTAGGGGCGACCGGCCTCGAGGCCCGTCGTCGTCCAGGTCGTCGTCCCGGCCGGGACCTCGGCGACGGCGACGCCGTCCCGCAGGACGCGCACGGCGGCGAGGTCCGGGTCCGTCCCGGCGTCCCAGGTGAGGGTCGCGCCGCCGTCGACCGCGGTGCCGCGCAGGCCCGTGGGGACCCCGGGCGCCGTGAGGTCGGTCGGCGTCGCCCGGACGGCCGGCGAGGCCGCCGAGCTGTTGCCGGCACCGTCGAGGGCCACGAGGGCGTAGGAGTAGGTGCGGTCGTTGACGACGCCGGTGTCGGTCCAGCGGGTCGTGCCCGCGGGCAGCTCGGCGACGGGCAGGCCGTCGCGCAGGACCCGCACGCGGTCGAGGTCGGCGTCGGTGCCGGGGGCCCACGTGAGGTCGACCCGGGTGTCGCCGCGCTCCGCGGCGAGGCCGGTCGGCACGGCCGGCGGCGTGAGGTCGACGGGGACGACCATGACCGGCGCCGAGGCCGCCGAGGCGTTGCCGTGCCCGTCCACGGCGACGAGCCGGAAGGCGTACGAACGGCCGACGACGAGCCCGCGGGTCTCCCACGACGTCGTCCCGGCCGGCAGCTGCGCGACGACGACACCGTCCTGCAGCACCCGCACCGACGCGAGGTCGGCGTCGGTGCCGGGGTCCCACGTCAGCGCCGCGCCGGCGTCGCGGGCGTACCCGCGCAGGCCCGTGGGGACGGCCGGCGGGGTCGTGTCGGTGGGCGTGGCCCGCACGACGGCGCTCGACGCGGACACGTTGCCCGCGCCGTCGACGGCGACGACGGTGAACGTCGCCTCCACGTCGTTGGGCAGGCCGGTGACCCTGCCGCGGGTCGTCGGGGCCGTGACGGTGACGACGCGGCCGCCCGGCCCACGGACCTCGTACCGGGCGACGTCGGTCGCCGCGACGGCGTCCCACGAGACGTCGACCCAGGTGTCGCCAGCGACGGCGCGCACGCCCACCGGCGCGTCCGGGGCGGTGAGGTCGACCGGGCGGACCACCACCGCGGCCGTCGTGGCGGAGGCGTTGCCGTGGCCGTCGACCGCCTGGAGGCGGAAGGCGTAGTCGCGGCCGGCCTGGAGGCCGCGGCCCGTCCACGACGTCGTGCCCGCCGGGAGCTGGGCGACGACGACGCCGTCCTGCAGCACCCGGACGGTCGCGAGGTCGGCGTCGGTGCCGCGGTCCCACGTCAGCGACGCGCTGGCGTCGCCGGCGGTGCCGCGCAGCCCGGTGGGCACGGCGGGCGGGGTGAGGTCGGTGGGGGTGGCGTGCACCTCGGCGGACGCGAGGGAGGCGTTGCCGACCCGGTCGAGGGCCATGAGCGAGTAGGCGTACGTCCGGTCGTTGACGACGCCCGTGTCCGTCCACCGGGTGGTGCCCGCCGGGAGGTCGGCGACGCGGGCGCCGTCGCGCAGGACGCGCACGGTCTGCAGGTCCGCGTCGGCGCCGGGCTCCCACGTGAGGTCGACGCGGCCGTCCCCGCGGGCCGCCATGAGCCCGGTCGGCACCGCCGGCGGCGTGAGGTCGCGGGGCGTGCCGTTGACGGGCGGCGACTTCGTCGACTCGTTGAGGCGGGTGTCGCGCGCGCTGACCGTGATGGCGTAGCGGCGGTCGTTGACGAGGCCGGTGACGAGGGTCGTCGTCGTGCCCTTGAGGACCGTCGCCGTGAGAGTGCCGTCGACGTAGACGCGGTAGTCGCGCATGTCGCTCTCGGTGTTGGCGGTCCAGCTCACCTCGAGGGCGCTGTCCTTCGTCGTGACGGTGACGCCGGACGGCCGGGCGGGCGGCGTGAAGTCGAGGAAGCCGCCGACGAGCTGGACGGCGCCGAGGGACGGCGCCGTGGTCGGGGGGTGCGGATGGCTCCCCGCCCCGGCCTCGGGGCTCGCATGCTCCCCGGTCGGCAGGAGCGCCCACAGCAGCGTCGCCGCGGCCACGAGCAGGGCGGCGAGCAGCGGACGACGCGCCTCGGGCGCCACGGGGAGACCTCTCACGTCCTCTCCGTCGGCGCGTGCCTCCGGCACCTTCACGACGGGCGGCGAGGAGGCCGTCCGGCGTCCGTCCGAGGTCCCCCGGACGGGGCAGCGACGGCGGGTGCGGGCGGGGTCCGGGTCGCGGTCGGGGTCGCGGTCGGGGTCGCGGTCGGGGTCGGGGTCCGGGTCCGGGTCCGGGTCCGGGTCCGGGTCCGGGTCCGGGTCCGGGTCAGGTTCGGGATGTCGACGCGACGGCGGGTGAGGACGCCGGGTGGGGGTGACGGCGGACGGGCGGGTGCGCGACGCCTCGGCGTCGAGGACGCACGAGCGGGTGCGCGACGCCGGGTCGTACGCCGCAGTCGTCGCCCGGCCGGGTCCCCACCGACGGCGACGGACCGGCCCGCTCCCCTACGGCGGCCGGTCGGAGGGCGCGGCCACCCACCGTCGCCCCCTCCGGATCAGAAGGGCGGGGGGCCGTCCTCGTCGGTGGGCGGCGCCGGCGGGGCCGGCGGGGCTGCGCGGCGATGGTCGGTCGCGGTGGCGGCGGTCTCGAGGGCGAGGGCGCCGGGCCAGGCCATGTCGACGCTCGGGTAGTGGCAGTCGAGGGACTCACCGAGGTCGCCCCAGCCGGCGGGCAGCGGCGTGCCGTCGCCGTCGCGACTGGTGATGGGTCTGGGCAGGAAGGGCGGTGCGGGGTCGTCGTGGACGAGCCCGAGCGGTGAGGTCCACCGGGTGCCGAGGCCGTACGGGTCGGTCGGGTCGTCGGTGATGGCCTCGACCTGCCAGTCGTAGTGCGTGCGGCACTGGTGGTGCTTGCGGCAGCGGGGTCGGAGGTTGCACTCGCAGGTCGGTCCGCCGGCGCTGTGGGGGACCTGGTGGTCGAGGTCGCAGCGGACCGAGGGCTGGGTGCAGCCGGGGTGGGTGCACTCGGGCAGGGCGGCGCGGATGTAGCGGGACTGCTCGGCGGTCGGGACGTAGTCGGTGGGTAGGCCGGCGAGAGGGCAGGTCGACGAGGGCGGCGTCGCCGCGTCGGACGCGTCAGCTCCTGTCCGGGCCCAGGGAGGCGCGGTGGTGCCGGGCGCGTCCGTGCCGGGCGTGGTGGCGCCGGGCGTGGTGGCGCCGGGCGTGGTGGCGCCGGGTGTGGTGGCGCCGGGCGTGGTGGTGCCGGGCGTGACGGCGTCGGGCGTAACGGCATCGGCGATGCGGGTGAGCTTGTCGGCGAGGCCGGCTGGCACCTGTCGCGTGCTGGGTGTCGGTGGGGGCGCGGGTGGCATGCCGGTCCTTTGGTCACCGGGCGGGTAGGGGACCACGTCGGAGACCGGGTCTGCGTCAGGCACCGGAGCAGGCGGGATGGTCGGTGGAGCGGTGGTGGGCGGTGCAGCCGCCGGACCGTCGTCGGTGACGCCGGGGATGGGCAGACCGGTGCTCCGGGTGGTCTGGGTGGTCCAGGTCGTCGCGTCGGTGCCGGCCGACGACGGCGTCGTCGTGCGGGTCTTGCCGGTGTCGAGGTGGTGGAGGTGGCCGTCGACGCCGAGGACCTTCCCGGTCCAGCGGTCGGCGAGGATCCGGCGGTAGGAGTGGCCGGCGGCGAGGAGCTCGCGGGCGACGTCGGCGGGGACGGCGCCGTGGCCGGCGAGCCACGCCTGTTCGTCGTCGAGGCCGAGCAGCGTGGGCAGCGACACGTTGAGCGCGGGGCCATTGCACGGCCCGGTGTG